>NZ_JAJNHJ010000010.1:0-87294 GCF_022386965.1 Mammaliicoccus sp. B-M6 | reverse complement strand
TTTATTTTGAATTTAAAATCATATTTTTTCCTCATAAGAATGCACCCCAATAATTTGATTTGTTTAGGTCAAATATTTGGGTTCACATCAGAAATCGTCTAAGTCGTAGCTTAACGCCTACATAAAGCCAAGAGATCGCTCAAGTCATAGCTTAAGTCCCAAATAAAGCCAAGAGATAGCTCAAGTCGTAGCTTAAGTCCTAAATTAAGCCAAGAGATTGCTTAAGCCTCAGCTCGCAATCGCCAACACCTAAACTCGCACCCAAAATAAGTCCAACCTCCTACCCAAATCCATAATCACCCCCCAAAAAAATTCACTCATTCCACCTTGTCTTCACATCTTATTATTTAAGTCTTATGACCAAATTTTTAAATTTCGCTCTTTTTTATTGTATAATTTGTTGAGTATATTGTTATACCCATGTTAGTATAAGTAAGGTAGGTCATGATAGCAGGTGCTAATTTTAGCTATAAGTACATAATAGAATGGATTTGGATGAAATGAAATTATCAAAAGCAGATCGCCAGAGGGAATTAACAAATCGTTTGAAAGCTGAACCTTTCATAACTGACGAAACTTTAAGTGAATATTTTAAAGTAAGCATCCAAACTATTAGACTAGATAGAATGGAGCTAGGTATTCCAGAATTAAGACGCCGCATCAAAGATGTAGCAACACAAAATCATGATGAAATTAAATCATTACCCATTGAAGATGTCATTGGGGAAATTATAGATATTGAATTAGATAAATCAGCAATATCTATTATAGATATTAAGGAAGAACATGTTTTTACACGTAATGGTATTGCTAGAGGACACTATTTATTTGCCCAAGCTAACTCATTATGTGTAGCATTGATTAATGATGAATTAGCATTAACAACTAAGAGTAATGTTCAATTCAAAAAATCAGTAAAACTAAATGAAAGAGTCATTGCTAAAGCTACTGTGATTCATAAATCGAAACATATAGCTAAAGTAGATGTCACAAGCACTGTTCATGGAGAAACTGTTTTCCAAGGACAATTTGAAATGTATTATTCGAGCGAGGGTGAAAATAATGGTTAAGATTGCGATAGATATGATGGGCGGAGATGACGCGCCAGGTATCGTAATAGAAGCGGTTAAACAAGCAGTTAATGATTTTCCAGATTTAGAGATTTTGTTATATGGTGATGAAAAACAATTTGATTACAAACATGATCGTATTACTTTTTATCATACTGATGAAAAGATAACAATGGATGACGAACCTGTTAGATCAATTAAGAAAAAGAAAAATGCTTCAATGGTTTTAATGGCGAATGCTGTTAAAGAAGGTAAAGCAGAAGCATGTGTATCAGCTGGTAATACAGGTGCACTTATGAGTAGTGGATTATTTATTGTCGGCAGAATAAAAGGTATTGAAAGACCTGCATTAGTTGCAACTTTCCCAACTGTGACAGGTAAAGGATTTGTATTTTTAGATATTGGTGCAAACTCAGATGCTAAACCTGAACATCTTGTGCAATATGCTAAAATGGGCGAAATTTATGCCAAACAAATTAGAAGTATTGAAAAACCTTCATTGGCACTTTTAAATATTGGTACTGAAGAAACAAAAGGTAATGCTTTGATGAAAAAGACTTATCAATTACTTAAAGAAGAACAATTTGATAACTTTATTGGAAATGTTGAAGCAAAATCTTTATTGTTAGATGCATGTGATGTCGTTGTATCAGATGGTTATAACGGTAACATGGTGTTAAAAACAATCGAAGGTACAGCAACAGGTATATTTAAAATGTTGAAAGAAGCGATGACTGCTTCAACTAAAAATAAACTTGCTGCACTTACTTTGAAAAAAGATATTAAAAAAATCAGCAATAAAATGGACTATGCAGAATACGGTGGTTCAGTACTATTAGGATTAAATGGTGTTGTTGTTAAAGCACACGGATCATCAGATCAACGTGCATTCTATAATGCAATTAAACAAGCTAAGCTAGCTGCAGATACTAAAATAGTAGATAAAATGAAGAAAGCAGTAGGTGAAATAAATGGGTAAAGTTGCAATCATGTTCCCTGGTCAAGGGTCACAAAAAGTAGGGATGGCAGAAGATTTATATCAAGAAGAAATTAATGCAACATCAATTTTAGAAAGAGCAAATGAATCTTTATCATTTGATTTACTTGAAATTATGTTTAAAGATCCAGAAGAAATTCTTGGATTAACTGAATATACACAACCAGCACTATTAACACATAGTTCAGCTTTAATGAATGCTTTAAAAGATTTAAATTATGACTACGCATTAGGACATAGTTTAGGTGAATATTCAGCATTAGTATCAGAAGGTGTATTAAAGTTTGAAGATGCCGTTCAAATCGTACATAAACGTGGTACATTAATGTCTGAAGCTTTTCCACAAGGTGTAGGTTCTATGGCAGCGGTACTAGGTTTAGATATTGAAAAAGTGCGAGAAATCTGTGAACAATTATCAACAGAGGACAAACTTATTGAACCAGCAAACATCAATTGCCCAGGTCAAATCGTTGTATCTGGTCATGCAGAACTCATTGATAAACTTGCAGCAGAAGGTAAATCACTAGGTGCTAAACGTGTTATGCCTTTAAAAGTTTCAGGTCCATTTCATTCTTCAATGATGAAAACTATAGCAGATGATTTTGAAAACTACATTAATCAATTTGAGTGGAATGATGCTGAACACCCAATTGTACAAAATGTATATGCTAAACCTGAAACAGATCATGAAGTTATTAAAGCGAACATGGTTAAACAATTATTCTCACCAGTTGAATTCAGTCAATCTGTTGAGTATTTAATTGATCAAGGTGTAGATCACTTTATCGAAGTCGGTCCTAACAAAGTATTATCTGGCTTAGTTAAAAAAATTAGTCGTGATGTTAAAATAACATCAATTCAAACAATTGATGATATTAAAGGATGGAATGAATAATGACAAAAACAGCTATCGTTACAGGTGCTTCTAGAGGTATTGGTCGTAAAATTGCATTAGAACTTGGTAAAGAAGGTTACAATGTAGTTGTGAACTATGCAGGAAATAAAGAAAAAGCAGAAGAAGTCGTTTCTGAAATTAAATCATTTGGTGTAGAATCATTTGCATTTCAAGCAAACGTAAGTGAGCAAGATGAAGTAAAAGCTATGATTAAAGAAACAACATCTCAATTTGGTACTATTGATGTATTAGTTAATAATGCAGGTATTACTAGAGACAATTTATTGATGCGTATGAAACAAGACGAATGGGATGACGTAATCAATACAAACTTAAAAGGTGTATTTAACTGTGTTCAAGCAGTAACTAGACCAATGTTAAAACAAAAATCTGGTCGCATCATTAACTTATCAAGTGTTGTAGGATCATTAGGAAACGCAGGACAAGTGAACTATGTAGCAACTAAATCAGGTGTTGAAGGTATGACAAGAACATTTGCTAGAGAATTAGCATCTAGAGGCATTACTTGTAATGCAGTTGCACCAGGATTTATCGTATCAGATATGACAGATCAATTATCTGATGAATTAAAAGAACAAATGAAGTCACAAATTCCACTTGCACGATTTGGTGAAGATAGTGACATTGCACATACAGTAGCATTTCTTGCAAGTGATAAAGCAAGCTATATTACTGGCCAAACAATTCACGTTAATGGCGGAATGTATATGCAATAATAACTACTTTTATAGTAGAATAGGATAGTAAGAGAAATTGAATTTCTTATTATATAAGATTTAAATCATATAAAGGAGGTGAATGGAATGGCAAGTTTCGACAAAGTTAAAGACATTATTGTAGATCGTCTAGGTGTAGACGCTGAAAAAGTAACGCCTGAAGCTTCATTTAAAGATGATTTAGGTGCTGATTCTTTAGATATCGCAGAATTAGTAATGGAATTAGAAGATGAATTTGATATGGAAATTCCTGATGAGGAAGCAGAAAAAATCAACACAGTTGGTGACGCTGTAAAATATATTGAATCATTAGAAAAATAATTCAAATAATGAAAGTCCGTATACCAATGGTTACGGGCTTTTTATTATGCTTTTTTATAGAAGATGTAAAATCTATATTTTTAGTGTTTTAATAGTTTTGGAAAATTTAACAATAATTCAAATAAGTAAATGGATAATTAATTCAGTTTAAGATTTTTGTTTATTAATATTGCCAAATAGTATTAAGGAGCTATAATAATATAATGTAAAATTAATATTTAAAACTCAATATTAGCCATTCTCCTAATAATACATTGATTTATTCTTTAGATATTGAAATAAATGCCTTAGGTAGTACTTTTATTTGAGTACTAAAAAAGAATGACTAAAGTCGTCATAAAAAATTTGAGTACGCATTATATTTTTATATTAATTATATTAAAAAACTTTAAGGAGAAATATCATGAATGAATTAACAATTATCATTACTTATTATAATAAAGAAAATTATATACTTGATTGTATTGGTAGTATTAAAAACCAAAGAAATCAAAACTTTGATTTAATCATAGTTAATGATGGATCAACAGACTCTTCTAATAGATTAGTTAATGAAGCGATAAATAATTATGATAAAAATGTAAATCACATTAATTTAGATAGAAATTATGGGCACGCCTATGCTAGAAATATTGCTTTAGAAAATGTTGAAACAAAATATTTTATGTTTTTAGATGCTGATGACCAACTTGCAAGCTATTCAGTTGAGTATTACTTATCTAAAATCAATGGATTAGACGGCTTAATTGGGCCAATAAATAAATTCTCATTAAAAAAACCTCAATATGTAAATAAAGATAAAATTAGAATTGACTACTTAACTAAAGGTAATAATCCTAATTCCTTTTTAAGAAAAAATACAGTTTGTAATATTTTATTTAAAACATCTATTGTCAAAGCGCACAACATTAGATTTAATGAAGATTTAAAAATATATATCGATACTTCATTTACACTTGAATATATTAAATACGTAGAGAGGTTTGTAAGGTTACGTAATTTTCCTTTCTATTTTAGAGGTGAAATTTATGATCCATTTGAAGGTAATACTTTAAGTGATCAAGATTTCATTTTTACATTCGAGGATTACGTTAATAGTTATCTTGATTCCATTAAAAGAACGGATAATAAAGATATTCTTAACTTTTTATCTCAAAAAATGAAACTTGAAATTAAAAAAGGGTTCGACCCATCTTTGAGAGATATAAATATAAGATATAGTGTCCTTGCACAACCTTTAATTAAAATTGTTAAAAGACTAAAATGGAACATTATAAAAGATGGGAAAATACTCTACAAATTAGAACTATTATTCTTATCTATGAATGACATTGAAAATGCTAAATATATAAATAATATTAGAAGTGTAAGTAGACATGTAAAAAATATAGTTCAGAATAATAAAATGAAGAATAGATCAAAATATCAACTATTAGATAAAGAAGAAGCTGTTAATAATGAAACTATCGTTTTTGAGTCTTTCGGTGGTAAAAATTATAGTGATAGTCCTAAATATATTTATGAATATATGCAAAAACATTATCCTAAATTAAACTATATATGGGTGTTTAAAAATCCTAATCAAAATGTCATAACTGGTAATGCAGTAAAGGTTAAAAAAGGATCTAAAGAATATTATGATGCATACTCAAAAGCTAAATTCTGGGTTACGAATGCAAGGTTACCACTGTATTTAAATAAAAAAGATAACCAAATTTACATTCAAACATGGCACGGAACACCATTAAAACGTTTGGCTAATGATATGAAGATAGTAAGAATGCCAGGAACAACTACACCTAAATATAAAAAGAATTTCTACGCTGAAACATCAAGATGGGATTATTTAATTTCTCCTAATAGGTACTCAACGAACATTTTTAAAACGGCATTTTGGATGGATGAGAATAGAACTTTAGAAATAGGATATCCTCGGAATGATATATTAGTTAATAGAAGTAATGATCAAGAATATATAGAAAAACTGAAAAAAGAATTAAACATACCAAAAGGTAAGAAAATTATTATGTACGCTCCGACATGGAGAGATGATGAATTTGTTAAAAAAGGTAAATATTTATTCGATTTAAAAATAAATTTAGAAAACCTACAAAAAGAATTAGGTGATGAATTTGTCATTTTACTAAGAATGCATTATTTAATTTCAAATGCACTAGATTTAAGTGGATATGAAGATTTTGCAATCGACGTATCTAATTATAATGATATATCCGAATTATATTTAATATCTGATGCACTCATTACAGATTATTCTTCAGTCATGTTTGACTTTGGTATTCTAAAAAGACCACAATATTTCTTTGCTTATGATATTGAGAAATATGATAAAGGTTTGAGAGGATTTTATATGGATTATATGAATGATTTACCTGGAGAAATTATTACAGATGAGTTTAAATTAGCTGAGGAATTAAAAGATATTGATAAACATAAAGAAAAATATAAAGATAAAATAGAAAGGTTTTACGATAAATTCTGTTCTATAGAAAAAGGTCAATCTTCTAAAATTATTGGAGATTTTATATATGATAAGACAAAGTAAAAATATCCCCGCCATAATTGGTGGGGCATTTTTATGTCGCAACAAGTGTTATCATGAATTTTAATAAAATAGAGAGGGAGATTAGTGGTCTTTTTGTAATCAATACTTAATCTTTATAACCTATCCAGTATACTTTATATATGATAAAATGTTTTAATATATTATTTAAGAATATATATAATACATATTTTTTAGGGGGATGTATGAAGATTAAAAGCAAATTATTGTTAGCTATTGCATTTACGAGCTTGACTGCATTGAATTTGAATTTGCATGCTGACGCTAAGGATGGCGGCGGTAGTGATACATCTAAAGATAAGACACCTAAGATACAGAACGTAGAGGTTGAACATAGAGATTATGATAAAAAATCAAGCAAGGTCCAAAAAGAAGTTGCGAAATCTTCAACGGCTGCCATGAATTATGTTTATTCATTGGAAGGTAAGGGTTGGGATTTTGATGGCTACTACGGTTGGCAATGTTTTGATTTAGTGAATTATTATTGGAATTATTTATATGGTCACGGTTTACATGGTGACTATGCAAAAGATATTCCAACTGCTAATAATTTTAGTGGTGAAGCAACAGTGTACAAAAACACACCATCATTTGTAGCACAGCCTGGAGATGTTGTTGTATTTAATGAAGATTTCGGATCAGGTGCTGGACATACAGCAATTGTGTTAAACGGTAATGCAGATGGTAACGTCATGCAATTTACAAGTTTAGATCAAAATTGGTATGGTGGCGGCGCTGACAAGACAGAAGTTGCGCAACGTATAACGCATGATTATGAAACTGAAATGTGGTTTATAAGACCAAATTAAGCAATCCATGATGGTTACATAAGATAATATAAACGTCTGAACAAAGCAATTTGTTCAGGCGTTTTATATATTGTGTCAATGGATATTGTCGTTTATGATAATATTCTTTTTTTTTTATGAAATATAACGTAAAATAGATAGGAAACATAATATTAGGGAGGACAGGCATGGTTAAAAATAAAGCACAAATCATAGCACAATTTAAAGCTCAATTCGATGTGTTTATGAAAGACATAAATATCGAATTTGAACAATATGATATTTATGTTCAAGCATTCTCGCATTCAAGTTTTATTAACGACTTTAAATTAGATAAATTAAGTCATAATGAACGTTTAGAGTTCTTAGGAGACGCGGTGTTAGAATTGACGGTGTCACAGTTTTTATTTAAGAAATTTCCATTACTTCCAGAAGGTAAGCTCACTAAACTGCGCGCATCAATTGTATGTGAACCATCACTTGTAACATTTGCAATGAGTTTAAATATGAACGAATTACTTTTACTTGGTAAAGGTGAAGAAAAAACAGGCGGTCGTGAACGTCCATCATTAATCGCCGATGCATTCGAATCATTTATTGGTGCATTGTATTTAGATAAAGGACTTGAAATTGTAGAGCAATTTTTAGAAAAAGTCGTATTTCCACATGTCGTTGATGAAAATTATACAGCGAATCGTGATTATAAAACAGAATTGCAGGAATTTATGCATCGTCATAATAAAGGCAATATTACGTATCATTTATTAGATGAAAGTGGTCCAGCACATCACAAGATGTTTACTTCTGAAGTACTATTAAATGGCAAACCTTTAGAAACAGGAAAAGGTAGAACGAAAAAAGAATCAGAACAAAATGCTGCTAAAAAAGCGTTGAATAATGGTCAATAAGGGGTAGTTTATGGTTTATTTAAAATCAATAGATGCATATGGATTTAAATCTTTTGCTGAACATACACATGTAGACTTTGATAATGGCGTAACAGCTATTGTAGGCCCAAATGGTAGTGGTAAAAGTAATATTACGGATGCTATAAAATGGGTGCTCGGTGAGCAATCAGCAAAAAGTTTACGTGGATCTAAGATGGAAGATGTTATCTTTAACGGGTCGAAAGAACGTAAAAAGTGCCAATATGCAGAAGTAAAATTAACATTGGATAATCATTCAAGAAAATTGAATATAGATGAAGATACAATAACAGTTGAACGCCGCTTATATAGAAATGGTGACAGTGAATATTATTTAAATAAAGAACGAACACGCTTAAAATCAGTTCTTGATCTATTTTTAGATTCAGGTCTTGGTAAAGAAGCTTTTAGTATTATATCTCAAGGTAAAGTTGATGAAGTCTTAAATGCTAAGCCTAGTGATAGAAGATATCTCATAGAAGAAGCAGCTGGCGTATTAAAATATAAAAAACGTAAAAAAGAAGCAACGCAAAAATTAGACGAAACAGAACAAAATTTAAATCGTGTTGAAGACATTGTATTCGATTTAGAAGCTAGAGTTGAGCCTCTAAGAGAAGAAGCTGCCATTGCTGAAGAGTATATTGCTTTAAAAGAAGAAATGAAAAAGAGTGATATTACTGTAACGGTATATGATATTGAAAGTTTAAATAAAGATTTTAAAAAGCTTGAACAAGAAATTGAGCATTTTCAATATCAAAAAGAACAAAAAACAAATGAATTAGACGCTATGACTTTTGAATTAAATGAAAAGAAAAAATCGAGAGATCATATTTCAAATCAAATTCAAAATGATAACAAGGCATTGGTTGAAGCGACTGAATCATTAGAAAGATTTACTGGTCAATTAGAAGTCTTAAAAGAACGTCAAAAAAATAGTGATGCGACAAATGAAAGACTTGAAGAAGAAAAGCAAGCTTCTCAAACGAGAATTAACAAAATTACTGAACAAATTAAAGAAATAGATGCAGAACTAAAAGAATTTAAAGATAGATATCAAGTATTAGTGCAAGAAATTAATGGACTTGAAGGTCAATTATCGAATCAAGAAGGTACATTTGAAGAGAAAATTGAACAACTGAAAGATCGTTATTATCAACTAATGACAGAGCAATCAGACATTAATAATGATATTAGATTTTTAGAAGACAAATTAGCAACACATCAAGAAAAACAATCAAGATTAGATGGCAGACAAAAAGAAGTATACGAAGAACTTCAACGCGTTTGGGAAGATAAATCTTCATATACCGAAAAGCTACAATCTGTTGAAAAAGAACTTCAAGAAACAACTGAAAAATATAAAGCTGACCATAAGTTGTTAAAAAGTAAAGAGCAAGCATATAAAGATATGGAATCAAAACTGTATCAAGCGTATCGTTATACAGAACAAATGAAGACACGTATTAATACGTTAAAGAGTATGCAAGATGAATACTCTGGATTTTATTCTGGTGTTAAACATGTGCTGAAAGAAAAGTCACTCAATGGTATAGAAGGTGCAGTTGCTGAAATTATCGATACACCTTCGAAATTGACAACAGCTATTGAAATAGCGCTAGGGGCTTCTTTGCAACACATTATTGTACAAGAAGAGAAAGATGCGCGATTAGCGATTAAATATTTAAAAGATAAAAAGCTAGGTCGTGCTACATTTTTACCGATGAATGTGGTAAAAAAACGATTTATACCACAATCTGTTATCGAGCAAATTAATGATCAACAAGGCTTCATTACAGTAGCTTCTGAAGGTGTTAAATATGATGAGAAATATCGAAATATTGTAGAGCATTTGTTAGGTAGTACAATTATTGCTAAAGATTTAGAAACTGCCAATCAGCTTGCGAGGTTAATTCAGTTCAAGCATAGAATCGTAACACTTGAAGGCGATGTGATTACGCCAGGCGGTGCTATGACTGGTGGTGGCAAAGAGAAGAAAGCAAGTTTGTTATCACAAAAAGATGAACTGAAAACGACTGAAGATAAGTATCAGAACTTTATGCAACAAACAACTCAAATTGAGGAGAATGTTAAAGCATTAAAACAAGAAGTTCAAAATATCGAACAGTCCTTAACTGAAACACAAGAAAAAGGTACTGAATTACGAGCTAAAGAGCATGAGGTAACATTACAATTAGATGCAGTATTAGCTAAAGAAAAACGATTAAAAGACGAAAATGAAACGTTCGAATTTGAAAAAAATGATGGCTATAACTTTGTGAAAGGTCAAGAAACATTACAAGAAAAGCAAAATAAACTTGTAACGATTAAACAAGACATAGAGAAAATTGATAACGAAATCAATCAATTAAATGCATCTCTTTCACACAGTAAAGATAGCGAAAAAACAATTCAAAATACATTAAATGAAAAGCGTTCAAATCTTGCAGTTGAAAAAGAACGAAATCGTTTGAAAGAACAAGACAAAAAACGACTTAAAGAAGATTTAAACGAATATGAACATACGTTAACTAAGATTAATGATCAAATTGAATTAATCAATTCTGATGATTATATGGGTAGCGGTCAATTTGAAAAAGTCGAAAGTCAAATTCAACTATTTACAGCTAAAAAGCAAGAAATAGAAACGAAAATGATGGATGATCAAGATAAATATAAATCTATTCAAGAAGAAATTGAGCAAATAGAGCGCGATACGCAATCTATGCATCAAAGCATTTCTGGTTTAGAAACAGGCTTACAAGATATGGTGAGTAAGCACTCGAAAATAGATATTATGATTGAGCATCAATTGACACACTTAAATGAAACGTATCAATTAACTTTTGAAAAAGCACAATCATTGTATGAAATGCCAGAAGATATTTCAGAAGCAAGAAAAACTGTTAAATTAACGAAAATGTCTATAGATGAACTTGGACATGTAAATTTAAATGCGATTGAACAATTTAAAGAAGTTAATGAAAGATATACTTTCTTAAGTGATCAAAGAACAGATTTATTAGAAGCAAAAGAAACATTAGAACAAGTCATATTAGAAATGGATGGCGAAGTATCGACTAGATTTAAAGAAACATTTGATGAAGTGAATCATCATTTTGGAAATGTGTTTAAATCACTTTTCAATGGTGGACGTGCTGAGTTACAACTTACAGACAAAGATATTTTAGATGCGGGTGTTGAAATTGTCGTACAACCTCCAGGGAAGAACAGACAATACTTATCACTACTTAGTGGTGGGGAACGTGCGTTATCTGCCATTAGTTTACTCTTTGCGATATTAAAAGCACGTACAGCGCCTTTTGTAATTCTAGATGAAGTTGAAGCTGCATTAGATGAACAAAATGTCATAAGATATGCAGAATATTTAGATCAGCTCAAATCAGAAACTCAATTTATCGTCATTACACATAGAAAAGGTACAATGTCATACGCGGATAGCTTATATGGTGTTACAATGCAAGAAGCGGGCATTTCTAAACTTGTGAGTGTTAACTTAAAATCAATTAAAGAAGAAGAATTGGAGGCATTACAATCATGAGTTTTTTTAAACGATTAAAGGATAGATTCTCTCCTAGTGAAGAAAAAAACAAAGAGATTGAAAACCAAGAAGAACAACCAGTCCAAGACTTAGAACCTGAGTCTAATGAAAAGGAAAATCCAGAGGCGATTCAGTTTGACGATGGCTTAATGTCATTAGATGAGTTTGAAGAATGGGAATCAGAACAACTTGGTGCTAAGTTCAAACAAGGATTAGAAAAATCTAGAGAGAACTTCCAAAATAAATTAAATGATTTATTAGCAGTGTATCGTAAAGTTGACGAAGATTTCTTTGAAGCATTAGAAGAAATGTTAATTCAAGCAGATGTTGGATTTAACACAGTTATGGAACTTGTTGATGAATTACGTATGGAAGCTAAACGCCAAAATATTAGTGAAACATCTGAATTAAGAGAAGTCATCGTTGAAAAAATAGTCGAAATTTATGTACAAGATGATGAAGATATTGATCGAATGAATATTGAAAATGACCGATTAAATGTTATATTAATGGTTGGTGTTAATGGTGTTGGTAAAACGACGACAATCGGTAAATTAGCACACCGTTATAAACAAGAAGGTAAAAAAGTTATGTTAGCAGCTGGAGATACTTTCCGTGCAGGTGCTATAGAGCAGTTAAAAGTTTGGGGAGAACGGGTTGGCGTAGAAGTTATTAGTCAAAAAGAAGGTTCTGACCCAGCAGCAGTTATGTATGATGCAGTAAATGCTGCTAAAAATAGAGGTGCTGATATTTTAATTTGTGATACTGCAGGACGATTACAAAATAAAGCAAACTTAATGAATGAATTACAAAAAGTTAGAAAAGTTATTGATCGTAACGTACCTGGCGCACCTCACGAAGTGTTATTAGCATTAGATGCGACAACTGGACAAAATGCATTATCACAAGCTAAGTCATTTAAAGAAGTGACACAAGTTACAGGTATCGTATTAACGAAACTTGACGGAACAGCAAAAGGTGGTATCGTGTTAGCGATACGAAATGAATTACAAATTCCAGTTAAATTTGTAGGACTCGGTGAAAAACTTGATGACTTACAACCATTTGATGCAGAAAGCTATGTTTATGGATTATTTGCAGACATGATAGATGCAAATGAGTCTGTTGAAAATACTACTGAAGAAGCTGATCAAAATGACGGAAAATAATGAACTTATAAAAACAATGAGAATGAATTACTTATTTGATTTTTATCAAGGTTTATTAACTGAAAAGCAACGCAATTATTTAGAGTTATATTATTTACAAGATTATGCACTTAGTGAAATTGCAGAGACATTTCATGTGAGTCGACAAGCAGTATATGATAATATAAAACGAACAGATGAATTATTAGAAGAGTATGAAACGAAATTACAACTCTTTAAAAAATTTAAAGAAAGACAATCTATTATTGATGAATTAAAAAGATTGTCAGGAGATAATCAAGAACTTAATCAGGCGATTGAACGCTTAGAAATTCTTGAATAGGAGGAGAAATTTATGGCATTTGAAGGGTTATCCGAAAGACTTCAAGCCACGATGCAACGCATCAAAGGTAAGGGTAAAGTTACAGAGTCAGATATTAAAGCAATGATGCGTGAAGTACGATTAGCATTATTAGAAGCAGACGTTAACTTTAAAGTTGTTAAATCTTTTGTAAACACAGTATCTGAACGCGCATTAGGTGCAGATGTTATGCAATCTTTAACACCTGGACAACAAGTCATCAAGATTGTTCAAGATGAATTAACAACTTTAATGGGTGGAGAAAATAGTAAAATTAACATGAGCAGTAAACCACCTACTGTTGTGATGATGGTCGGTTTACAAGGTGCAGGTAAAACAACAACTGCAGGTAAATTAGCATTATTAATGAGAAAAAAATACAACAAAAAGCCATTACTTGTTGCATGTGATATTTATAGACCAGCTGCGATTCAACAATTACAAACAGTTGGTAAACAAATCGATATACCAGTATATACAGAAGGCGATCAAATAAGTCCGAAACAAATTACTGAGAATGCGTTGAAATATGCGCGTGAAGAACATTTAGACTTTGTTATTATCGATACAGCAGGTCGTCTGCATATTGATGAAGCATTAATGAATGAACTTGTAGACGTTAAAGAAGTATCTAAACCAGATGAAATTATGCTTGTTGTAGACTCTATGACAGGTCAAGATGCTGTAAATGTTGCAGAATCATTTGATAATACATTAGATGTAACAGGTGTTACGTTGACTAAATTAGATGGTGATACACGTGGTGGTGCAGCACTTTCAATCCGTTCTGTTACTGAAAAGCCAATTAAATTTATTGGTATGAGTGAAAAGCTAGATGGACTTGAGTTGTTCCATCCAGAACGTATGGCATCTAGAATTTTAGGTATGGGTGACGTATTAAGTTTAATTGAAAAAGCCCAACAAGGTGTCGATGAAGAAAAAGCTAAAGAATTAGAAAAGAAAATGAGAACATCTTCATTTACGTTTGATGATTTCTTAGAACAATTAGAACAAGTTAAAGGTTTAGGTTCGTTAGATGATCTGATGAATATGATTCCAGGTGCAAACAAAATGAAAGGCATGAAAAATGCTAACATGGATCCTAAACAAATCGATAATGTTCAAGCGATTATCCGTTCTATGACTTTAGAAGAAAGAAATAATCCTGACATTTTAAATGTTTCTAGAAAACGTCGTATTGCTAAAGGTTCAGGTCGTTCTTTACAAGAAGTAAATAGATTGATCAAACAATTTGGCGACATGAAGAAAATGATGAAACAATTTACAGGAAGCAATAAAAAAGGTAAAAAAGGTAAACGTGGCGGAAATCCATTCCAAGGCATGAACTTACCATTCTAATAGTAGCGTGACGCATCTATAATATAGAGCAAAGTTATGGCAGCTATCTTTAAGTGATAATGCCAGCTTTGCTCTCTTATTTTGCATGAAATTTAAATTGGTAAAGAGAAAACACTTTACAAACAATTTATATCCTGTTATAGTATTTACTTGTAGAAAAGAAATTATAAATGAGTAAGGAGTTTTTTAAACATGGCAGTTAAAATTCGTTTAACACGTAAAGGGTCAAAAAGAAACCCATTCTATCGTATAGTAGTAGCAGATGCACGTTCTCCACGTGATGGTCGTATTATCGAACCAATCGGTACTTACAATCCAGTTGCTAAACCAGAAGCAGAAATCAAAGTTGACGAAGAGTTAGCTTTAAAATGGTTAGCTGATGGTGCAAAACCTACTGATACAGTTCGTGATATCTTATCAACTCAAGGTATCATGGAGAAATTCCATAATTCTAAACTTTCTAAGTAAAGCGTAGATTATATTGGAAAAATTAATACAAACAATTATAGTACCGCTCGTAGATTATCCGGAGAACATCAATATATCTAAAGATGAACAAGATTCTAGCATTACGTTCAATATAGACGTTCATGAAGAAGACATTGGCAGAATTATTGGTAAGAAGGGCAGAATGATTAAAGCAATTCGTACAATTGTGTCTGGTTCAATGAACGAGCAAGGCAAGAAAGTGTTTGTAGAAGTTAATTAAGAGTACCTAATTGGTGCTCTTTTTTATGTTAATAATGAAAGAAACAATTGAGGAGGCTCAGCTCAATGAATGTTGAAATAGGCAAAATTGTTAATACACATGGTATTAAAGGTGAAGTGAAAGTATTATCAGATTCTGACTTTACCGATGAACGATTTCAAAAAGGTCAACTTATTACAGTTAAGAAAAAAAATGAATCATTTTCATTTACTATAGCATCACATAGAATTCATAAGAATTTTCATCTATTAACGTTTGAAGGTATTCATAACATCAATGATATCGAACATTTAAAAGGTTCTAAAATTTATCAAGAACAATCAAATGAAGCGATTGAACTTGAAGAGAATGAATACTATTATTCAGATATTATTGGTTGTACAGTATTTGTTGAAGAAAAAGCGTTAGGTAGAGTAATTGAAATTATGGAAACAGGTGCGAACGATGTATGGGTCGTTAAGGGAGATAAAGAATATTTAATTCCTTATATTGAAGATGTTGTTAAACATGTTGATGTTGATCTGAAGACTATTAAAATTGAACCATTAGAAGGTTTATTAGACTGATGAAGATTGATTACTTAACACTGTTTCCAGAAATGTATGAAGGTGTACTCAATCATTCCATAATGAAACGAGCACAAGATAAAGAAATTGTTCAATTTAATACTGTGAATTTTAGAGATTTTGCGAACAATAAACATTCACAAGTTGATGATTATCCTTATGGTGGCGGACAAGGTATGGTCCTTAAACCAGAACCTGTATTCAATGCGCTTCGTTCATTAGATAAAGATGAAAACACGCGTGTGATTTTAATGTGTCCACAAGGTGAGCCATTCACACAAGCGAAAGCGGAGTCTTTATCAGAAAGCGATCATATTATTTTTATTTGTGGTCATTATGAAGGCTATGATGAGCGTATTAGAGAACATTGTGTAACGGATGAAATTTCAATTGGGGACTTTGTATTAACAGGTGGCGAACTTGCGAGCATGACAATGACAGATGCAATCGTAAGACTAATACCAGGTGTTCTTGGTAATCAAGTATCACATGAAGATGATTCATTTTCATCTGGATTATTAGAACATCCTCAGTACACAAGACCAGCAGATTATGAAGGCTTAAAAGTACCAGATGTATTATTATCTGGGAATCATGCCAACATTGAAAAATGGAGACATGAACAATCATTGTTAAGAACACAACAGAGAAGACCAGATTTGTTAGATAGTTATCCATTAACAGAAGCGGATAAACGTTTCTTAAATGATAACAAAAAAATAGATTGAATCAACTTGTGCAATGTGATATATTAATATAAGTGTGTGAGCACAAATTCACTATGATCCGCTGCTAGCATTTATATGAAACAATTACATTGGGCAAGAACATAGTCAGAAGGAGAGAATATAATGAGTAATAATAAGTTAATCGAAGCAGTAACAAAAGACCAATTACGTACGGATATTCCAACATTCCGTGCTGGTGACACTTTAACTGTACACGTACGTATCGTTGAAGGTAGCCGCGAACGTATCCAAGTGTTCGAAGGTGTAGTTATTAAACGTCGTGGTGGCGGAATTTCTGAAACGTTTACAGTTCGTAAAATTTCTTACGGTGTTGGTGTTGAGCGTACATTCCCTGTACACACTCCAAAAATCGAGAAAATCGAAGTTAAACGTCGCGGTAAAGTACGTCGTGCGAAACTTTACTACTTACGTAGCCTACGTGGTAAAGCTGCTCGTATTAAAGAAATTAGATAATATAAACCTTGGCATTGCTTGCTAAGCGTTTAAGTGATTGGGACATATATCCTGACACAAAATAAATAAGCATATCACTGAACTGATTACTCAGTTGCTGGTGATATGCTTATTTTTTATTTACTAAAATGAGTCGAAGATATTTAGGTTTCCTGCTTTGAATTCACTTTTCTTGTGAAGATAACACTTAAAATAATTGAAACAATTGAAACCAAGATCATCGTTTTAAAATAGGGTGGTTGATAAGTGATTTCTATATCTTTGTCTTGTTGTTCTACATCTATACCTGTCATAATGTGATTGACTTTGTGAATGGCTTTGTCTTTACCGTCTACTTTAGCTTTTAAGCCTTCTCTATACGGTATATTGATGACTGCAGTTCCTTTTTTATGTTCTTTTAAAGATATATTAATTTTCCCATTTGTTTCATGGTAAGTATAACGTTTCTCTTTATGAGCTTGCTTTAATGTTTGATAATTTTCACCATATAAACTTTGTAACTGTAATTTATATTTCCCATTCGTTAATGAGATAAATATTTTACCATCTTTAGGTACTGGAACACGATAAAGTAAATCATCTTGATTCATGCGATATTTTGAATCTTGGAAGAGACGATTATTTGGATAATCATTTACTTGAATTGTAAAGTTTGATTGCGGTAATTCACGTTCTAAATGTAACATCAAATATAAATCTTCATATTGATTCGTTAATTTTTTAGGTAGCTGAATCGTTAAACCATCTCCATTTCGAGGCACGGTCAACATGTCATCTTTATAATCGGCATCACGCGTTGTAATGGTCGTTTGATTTAATAGATTTGGTGCTTTGTTTATTTCTGAATTAACTTTATCTTTATCTGTTGTAACAACACCTTTAATCATGGCATGTTCAAGATCTAATGGATTATCAATATCATGGGCATCATAATATTGATCGGTTACTTTAACTGCAGGTAACGGTTGCTCATTTTCTAATATTTGATATTTGCCATCGTCTTGAATCAATTTAAAGTTTGCTGGTGATGATTTTTGGTATGATTTCTTCATTATATACTTTGTTGACCAAAGGCTGTATAAGTTTGACCGATCTTGCATATCGCTATAACGACTTAACGATTCATTCTGTAGATTAACTTTTGCATCTTCAAACAGATATTGATTTAAACCGCCATCAAAAATACTCGAGTATAAACTAAGACCTTTAAAATGTTGATACATAGGTGTGTTGTCTTGTGTTAATACGCGCCATCCTAATCTTTCATCAGGCTTCAATTGTTGGTTTAAATGTGATACATGACTTCGTTGCAGGCCACTATCAAACGTACTTGCTTGAATAAAGAATTTATTCGCACGTCTTTCATGATCATCGTGATAGATTTGGTTATTACTATGATCTTTTGAAACTAAGAATGAAGTTAACAATATCAAAGCCGCAAATACAAGTGTTAATAAACGTGTAAAACGCTTTATAGTTAATACGAGCAATCCAATTATAAATAGAATAGGTACCATCCATATCCAACTGACATAATCTTTAGTTATATAATAACTTGAAAAGATAACAACAAAACCAGGTATGGCCGTGATGATATATTGCTTGATGCTGATCGATTTAAAGTAATATACGTAACTTGCAATTAAACCACTAGAAAAGAATGTTAATAAATAATGCCATCTTTTTTGTGGTGCAGAAAAGCCATTAAAAATACTATCTACATAAGGTATAAAACTCGCAATCATTAAGATGATCGTGAAAATACTAAATAATCTATAATAATAATGTTTGTAAAGCTTTATTGTTAAAAGCGCCTGAATGGCTATAAAAAGTACAACAATTAAATAATTGTCATAGAATATATTGTCATGTTTATTAAAGTTAGACAGTAATGGAATCGTTCCATTATAAATTGCACGATTATTCCCAATGAAACTATGAGCAGAGTGGAAGAAAATAAATAAACTACTTCCAAGTCCAAGTATACTTGCTACTACAAGTAATTTAAGTTGTTGCATTCTTGGTACAATATCAGCCTTATGTTGAAAAATAAATCGATAGAAAAAGTAAATGAGTCCTGTTAAAAATTGATAGTATGCAAAATAAAAGTTATTGATAAACGTTAAGGCAACGATTAAGATAAACAAGCCTATTTTATTATCTTTTAAAAATCTTTCAATACTGAATAATAATAATGGCAATAGCATAAAGACATCGCTAAAGAATGGCCAATATACAGTAAATCTAAAGTATATAGGTGAAACTGCAAATAGAAAAGCAGCAACTATTGAAGCAGTTCGATTTAAGCCAATCTTCTTAACATATAAATAGGTAAAACTCATAATTAAAAATGATTTTACGATTGATATGACAATGGCATTCTGAGCCCAAAATAACATATGGTCCGTATTAAAATGGAAGATAAATGAGCCTATCCAAACAAAAATGACATTGATAATGAACAAAATATTCGTAGAGAAGTAATAGGACAAATCCATAAACATATCTCCACCAAGACCTAAATGAGTTGAATAGAAAAATGTTCCGTGTGTCCAATGTTCATATAAATACATTTGAATTGGCAACATTTGTTCGATACCATCATTTGGACCAGTGAAAATAATACCATCTTTAAAATAGCGATATAGTATATAACTATGCCCTAAAATGGCTAAGACACCGAAAAGTAAAATGTATTTGAAAATAGCGTTGTTATTCAAAAATGTTTTTATTTTATTTATCATTTGATTCACCTATATGTGTTATTCGTGAGATTTAAGGTTTGTTTGTTGAATAATATATTTTGGTCTATCTTTTGTTTCATAATAAATACGACCAATATATTCACCTATAACACCTAAACTAAATAATTGAAGACCACCTAAGAATAAAATGGCGGAAATAATTGTGAAATAACCAGGTTCTTCGATGCCATGTATCATAATATTTATAAATGTAATTAAAATATATAGAAGACAGATAAACATTGTAATACCACCAAAATAAAAGCATAGTCGAAGCGGTTTATTATTAAAACTAACGATACCATCAATTGCGTAATCGATTAATTTAAAGTTGGAATATTTAGAACGTCCTTGATTTCTATCTAGATGATCATATGTAATAGTTGTCTTATTAAAACCAACCCATTCAAATATACCTTTAGAGAAGCGATTGTACTCAGTCATTTTAATGATAGACTCAACAACTTCTTTAGATATTAAGCGAAAGTCACCTTCACCACTTTTTAATTTAACATCAATCATATTTCTAGATAATTTATAAAAAATTTTAGCTGGGATTCTTTTTAAAAATGACTCTTTGTCGCGATTGCGTAATGCGACGACTTGTTGATAGCCTTCAAGGTGTAATTCGATCATTTGTGGGATTATCTCAGGTGGGTGTTGAAGGTCTGAATCCATGATGATAACAGCATCTCCTATACTGTGCTCAAGTCCACAATACATAGCAGATTCTTTGCCGAAATTTTTAGAGAAAGATATGTATTTAACATGTTCGTCTTTTTCTGATAGTGATTGAATTAAATTTAGTGAAGCATCTGTAGAACCATCATCAACAAAAATGATTTCAAATTGATGTGGCAAATTTAAAAAGACGTTTGATACTTTTTCATGTAAAATAGAGATGTTAGTTTCCTCATTATAAAGAGGAACTATAATTGAAATAAACATAACAAACCTCCTATATAGATATGGTTAATATATCATATTTCGATAGTTTAAGATAAGAAAGGATAAATATAAATGACAATTCAATGGTTTCCAGGTCATATGGCCAAAGCGAGACGCGAAGTAACAGAACAATTAAAAATGGTAGATGTGGTATTCGAATTAGTCGATGCACGTATTCCGCTATCTTCAAGAAATCCAATGATTGATGACATTGTTAAACAAAAACCTCGTGTTGTAATACTTAATAAAAAAGACATGTCAAAACAAAGTGAGACAGATAAATGGACGCAATACTTTAAAAATCAAGGCTTTTTCCCAGTTCAAATTGATTCGAAACATGGTAAGCATTTAGGTGAGCTTATGAAAGCTGCACAAGCTGCCACTAAAGAAAAATTTGATAGAGAAAAACGTAAAGGTCTTCGTCCGAGAGCAATCAGAGCTATGATAGTTGGTATTCCGAATGTAGGTAAATCCACACTTATCAATAAATTAGCCAAAAAATCAATTGCTAAAACAGGTAATACACCGGGTGTGACGAAAAAACAACAATGGATTAAAGTAGGAAAAGAATTAGAATTGTTAGATACACCAGGGATTTTATGGCCGAAATTTGAAGACCAAACGATTGGTAAAAAGTTGAGTTTAACAGGGGCAATTAAAGACAGTATTGTACATTTAGATGAAGTTGCGATATATGGATTAAACTTTTTAATTGATCATGATCCAGAAAAATTAAAGCAATTCTATCAAATTGAATTACCTGAAGATGGTGACGTCATTGGTTTGTTCGATCAAATAGGTAAAAGAAGAGGCATGTTAAAACGTGGTAATGAAGTGGATTATGAGTCTGTTACTGAGTTGATTATTAGAGATTTACGTAATGCTAAAATTGGTCATTACTGCTTCGATATATATGAAGAAATGAAGGATGGCATGCATGAAACAGAAGAGCATTAAAGAAATTGTTGAAGAGGTTAATCAATATTTAACGATTCAAGAAGTTGAAGCATCACCTTATAACGAAGATGAACGTAAAGGTGTCCAAAGTGCTTTAAGTAAGCGAATCAAGCAGTTAGAAAAAATAGAACAACTTCACCATAAATATATTCAAATGAATCAATATGAAAAACAAGTATTAGACTCAAACAAAGATGCTGTTATTTGTGGAATTGATGAAGTAGGGAGAGGTCCACTTGCAGGCCCAGTCGTAGCAAGTGCGGTCATTCTTGAACAAGACCATCAATATTTAGGCATTACAGATTCGAAAGCTTTATCGCAAGCTAAACGTTCTTATTTCGAACAAGAAATATATAATCGTGCACGTGCAGTAGGTATTGGCATTGCAACTGTTGAAGAAATTGATGAACTCAATATATATGAAGCAACAAAGGTAGCGATGCAACGAGCGATAGATCAATTGTCAGTTAAACCAGACCACTTGTTAATAGATGCGATGAAGCTAGATAATGGCATTCCACAAACATCTATTATAAAGGGAGACTTAAATAGTGTTTCTATAGCAGCAGCGAGTGTGATTGCTAAAGAATATCGTGATAAGTTAATGTCTCAATATCATACAGAATATCCTGGATATGATTTTGATAAAAATAAAGGATACGGCACAAAATCACATTTAGAAGGGCTCAAAAATTATGGTATTACACCTATACACCGTAAAACTTTCGAACCTATCAAATCAAAAGTGAAATATTAGTCTAACAATTCGTAAAATTGGACTCTCCTTGTTTACAATAACGCTTACATTTTCTATAATTGAGAAGTAAGCAAACATTATTGTATGTATTAGGAGGATGGAGAATGAATATCCATGAGTATCAAGGTAAAGAGATTTTTCGCTCTATGGGCGTAGCTGTACCTAATGGTTCAGTGGCTTTTTCACCTGCTGAAGCAGTAGAAAAAGCGAAAGAATTAGATTCAAATGTATATGTTGTTAAAGCGCAAATCCATGCTGGTGGACGTGGTAAAGCTGGTGGCGTTAAAATTGCTAAATCAATTGATGAAGTACGTGAATATGCTAAAGAATTATTAGGCAAAGTACTTGTTACACATCAAACTGGCCCTGAAGGTAAAGAAGTAAAACGTCTTCTTATCGAAGAAGGATGCGATATTCAAAAAGAATATTACATTGGGTTCGTTATCGATAGAGCTACAGACAGAATTACTTTAATGGCTTCAGAAGAAGGCGGAACTGAAATTGAAGAAGTTGCAGCAGCAACACCTGAAAAAATCTTCAAAGAAGTGATTGATCCTGTTACTGGATTAATGCCTTACCAAGCTAGAAGAATAGCATTTAATATTAACATCCCTAAAGAATCAGTTAACAAAGCTGTTAAATTAATGATGTCTTTATATAATGTGTTTGTAGAAAAAGACTGCTCAATTGTTGAAATTAACCCACTTGTTACAACAGGTAGTGGTGAAGTATTAGCACTTGATGCAAAAGTAAACTTCGATGATAATGCTTTATTTAGACATAAAGATATCGTTGAAATGCGTGATTTAGAAGAAGAAGATGAAAAAGAAATCGAAGCTTCTAAATACGATTTATCTTATATCGCACTAGATGGAAACATTGGTTGTATGGTAAACGGAGCTGGCTTAGCTATGGCTACGATGGATACAATTAATCACTTTGGCGGTAATCCGGCTAACTTCCTTGACGTTGGGGGCGGCGCAACAAAAGAAAAAGTTACTGAAGCATTCAAAATCATCTTAGGTGATTCACAAGTTGAAGGTATCTTTGTAAATATCTTCGGTGGAATCATGAAATGTGATGTCATTGCTGAAGGTATCGTAGCTGCTGCTAAAGAAGTTGAATTAGATATGCCTTTAGTTGTAAGACTTGAAGGTACTAATGTTGAACAAGGTAAACAAATCTTAAAAGAATCTGGTTTAGCAATCGAGCCAGCATCTATCATGGCTGATGGTGCTCAAAAAATTGTTAAATTAGTTCAAGAACGATAAGAAAGGCGGAGAGTTACGTGAGTGTATACATCGATAAAAATACAAAAGTATTAGTTCAAGGTATTACGGGTGCAACAGCACTTTTCCATACTAAACAAATGCTAGAATACGGTACTCAAATCGTTGCTGGGGTAACACCTGGTAAAGGTGGGCAAGTGGTTGAAGGTGTACCAGTATTTAACACTATAGAAGAAGCAGTCGCTGAAACTGGCGCAACTGTTTCAGTTATATATGTACCAGCTCCATTTGCGGCTGATGCAATTATTGAAAGTGCAGATGCTGAATTAGACTTAGCTATTTGTATCACAGAACATATTCCTGTTATTGATATGATTAAAGTTAAGAGATACTTAGAAGGTAAGAAAACACGCTTAGTAGGACCAAACTGTCCAGGTGTGATCACTGCTGATGAATGTAAAATTGGTATTATGCCTGGTTACATCCATAAAAAAGGTCACGTAGGCGTAGTTTCACGTTCAGGTACATTAACATATGAAGCGGTTCATCAATTAACTCAAGCAGGTATCGGTCAAACGACAGCTGTTGGTATTGGTGGAGACCCAGTTAACGGTACAGACTTCATTGATGTATTAAAAGCATTTAATGAAGACGACGAAACATATGCAGTTGTTATGATTGGTGAAATCGGTGGTACAGCTGAAGAAGAAGCAGCTGAATGGATTAAAGCTAACATGACAAAACCAGTAGTAGGATTCATTGGTGGTCAAACAGCACCTCCAGGAAAACGTATGGGTCATGCTGGTGCAATTATTTCAGGCGGTAAAGGTACTGCATCTGAAAAAATCAAAACTTTAAATGACTGTGGTATTGATACAGCAGATACACCATCTGTTATCGCTGAAACACTTATAAATCGTATTAAAAAAGAAGACGGTTTATATGAAAAATGTCTAACAGTTAAATAATAACCATATATATAAGTACAGTGTCTTTCTTCAATAGAAAAGCACTGTGCTTATTTGGTGTTTAAATTTATATACCCACTAATGAACTCAATTTTAGTTTGTTAGTGGTTTTTTTGTAGACAATATTAAATGCATAAACTATAATATATGTAAAATATTAACAAACAGGAGTGAGGCATGAAATTTATCGATGAAACAGCATATGTAAATGCACTAACATCAAGATTAAAAGAAGACAGTCATGATTTTGAAATCATGAATAAATTTAAAGGTTATGAAGGAGAACGACTAGTAGAAAATCTACTAAAGCAACAACATCAAATTGTGTTTAGTCATAATCTTGAATTTGTATCTTCAAATGCAGTACAAATAGATTTTTTAATCATACATAACAGTCAAATAAGTATATTAGAAGTTAAACACTACTATGGCGATTTCGAAATCTATGACAACTATATAAAGAGTTCTTATAATAAACATTACACATCACCATTTGTACAATTATACAAAACTAAAAATACCCTCCAATCAATACTTCAAGATATAAATCTAAACCTAGCAATAAATCACTTTTTAGTATTTTCAAATCCCACATTTACAATAAGAAACCACATACCTAACCGCTCGCAAGTACTGTTGCGCTCTGAATTTTATAAATTTCCAAAACTATTTCAATCTCAACAAATCGATAAAGATAAGCAAATACATCAGCAAATTTTAGCTAAGCAGCAAATATTTTCTCATAGATTTAAACCAGTCGAAAGAGTCGCTTTTAATAAGATAACTAAAGGTATAAAATGTCCAGAATGTAAAAAGTTACATACTATTATAATTGAAGAAAAGAAGAAGATTATACCTTGTAAAAATTGTTTAAAAACTTTTAGAAGAGTGGAAATTTACTATTTTAACATAATGGAACTAGGCATAATAAAAGGAAAAGAAGGATTTACAATACCAGAAGCAGTTGAATGGTGTGAGGCGAATAATGTTCATACTGTAAAAAGAATATGCAATCAATATTTTAAGAGTAAAGGTCAAAGGTATAAGACGTATTATTTAGAAGAATTTAGTAGGTGATGCGGCGCTAACGATCAAGAAACCAAAACAAGATCGTTAGCCATCCACCCAAATCAAAAAAATCTACATTATAAGAGGTGTATATTTATGAATGATTATCAACAATCAATTTTGAAATTAATATACAGTGGTTTTACGACTAATCAAATTCACAAGATGATTCGTTATGATCCTGAGTTAAACTTTCTTTCATATAGAACTGCGTTTATTGATTTTGTATATAAAAGTGGTTTTAAAGAGAGAACAATATTAACGATGTATCACAAATATAATGATAGTCATATAGATAAAATACGTTCTTCATTAGAAAAAAGAAATATTCAAATGGTGTTTTCTGATGAGGATTGTTATCCAACTTTATTGAAGGAAATTTATGATTATCCGCTTGTACTTTTCGGAATGGGTAATATGTCGTTATTGCAAAATAAACAAAAATTGGCTATAGTCGGTTCAAGGAAGGCTACACAATATTCAGAACAAATTTGTGATGCTATCGTGCCAGAACTGGTTAAGTCTCATATTACAATTGTTTCTGGAATGGCAATGGGAGCAGATTATTTTGCACATTTAAAAGCGATAGAGTATAGTGGTCAAACTATAGGTGTTGCTGCATTTGGTTTAGATTACCATTATCCAAAAGCGACACAATATATAAGTGAACTGATGCGTAAAGATCATCTCGTCATATCTGAGTATTATCCAACAACAAAAGTTCAAAAATGGCGTTTCCCAGAAAGAAATCGTATTATTAGTGGATTGTCACAAGGTGTATTAGTAACTGAAGCAAATGAACGTAGTGGTTCTTTAATTACGATAGACTTGGCATTGGAACAAAATAGAAATATATATTGTTGTCCTGGTACGATTTTTCAATCTTTAAGTAAAGGTGGCAATAATAGAATAAAAGAAGGTGCCAAGCTCGTACAAAATGCTCAAGATATCATTGAGGATTATTGTATATTTACTGAACAAAAATAAATTTTATAAAATGTTTTAATTGACAAAGCTGAATTTATCAGTTTATCATTTACATTTGTAATCAATAGAAT
Organism: Mammaliicoccus sp. B-M6; assembly: GCF_022386965.1. Lineage (NCBI taxonomy): Bacteria > Bacillati > Bacillota > Bacilli > Caryophanales > Staphylococcaceae > Mammaliicoccus > Mammaliicoccus sp. B-M6. The sequence continues at coordinate 60,346 of NZ_JAJNHJ010000010.1, read as the reverse complement.
AGCAAGGGGGACTTACTTTGGCAGAAAATCTTGTCATCGTTGAATCGCCCGCAAAAGCAAAAACCATTGAAAAATATTTAGGGAAAAAATATAAAGTCGTTGCATCTATGGGGCATGTTAGAGATTTACCTCGTAGTCAAATGGGCGTAGATGTTGAAAATAATTATGAACCTAGATATATTACGATTCGCGGCAAAGGGCCAGTTGTAAAAGATTTAAAACGCTATGCAAAAAAAGCAAAAAACGTTTATCTCGCAAGTGACCCCGATCGTGAAGGTGAAGCAATTGCGTGGCATTTAGCACATATATTAGATATAGATGAAAATAAAAAATCAAGAGTCGTATTTAACGAAATTACAAAAGATGCAGTAAAAGATAGTTTTAAGCATCCTAGAGAAATAGAACATGAATTAGTTGATGCACAACAAGCGAGACGTGTACTAGATAGACTTGTTGGATATAACATTTCTCCAGTGTTATGGAAAAAAGTTAAAAAAGGTTTGTCAGCAGGTCGTGTACAATCTGTTGCATTAAGACTCGTTATAGATCGTGAAAACGAAATTAATAATTTTAATCCAGAAGAATACTGGACAATTGAAGGTTTATTTAAACATAAAACTAAAACATTTAGTGCGAAGTTTTTACATGAGAAAAGTAAACCCGTTAAATTAAAAAATGAAAAAGACGTACAAAAAATTACAACACAATTAGATGGGGATAAATTTGAAGTTACGCAAGTTACTAAGAAAGAAAAATTAAGATATCCCGCGAAATCATTTACAACTTCATCTTTACAACAAGAAGCATCACGTAAGTTGAATTTTAAAGCTAGAAAAACAATGATGTTAGCACAACAATTATACGAAGGTATAGATTTGAAAAAACAAGGTACTGTTGGTTTGATTACCTATATGAGAACGGACTCTACACGTATAGCTGATAGTGCTCAAGCTGAAGCAGCATCATTTATTGAAAAAGAGTACGGTAAAGAGTATTTATCTAAAGCTAAAGCAGCAAAAGGTAAACAAGGCGCGCAAGATGCCCATGAAGCAGTTAGACCGACAAGTGTGGAACGTACACCAGATCAGATGAAAACATTCTTATCTAGAGATCAATATCGATTATATAAATTGATTTGGGAACGTTTTATGGCAAGTCAAATGGCACCTGCTATTGCTGATACAGTTGCGGCAGATATTACTCAAGGCGATTTGAAATTCAGAGCAAATGGTCAAACAATCAAATTTAAAGGGTTCATGAAAGTATACGTTGAAGCTAAAGATGATACTGATGAAGAAAAAGAAGGTAAATTACCACCGTTAGAAAAAGGTGATATCGTTACGGCTGAGAAAATCGATCCTAAACAACATTTCACTCAACCACCACCACGATACACTGAAGCACGATTGGTTAAAACTTTAGAAGAATTAAAAATCGGTAGACCTTCAACTTATGCACCTACAATCGATACGATTCAAAAAAGAAACTACGTAAAATTAGACCAGAAAAGATTTGTGCCTACAGAGTTAGGAGAAATCGTACATGAGTCAGTTAAAGAATACTTCCCTGAAATTATAGATGTTGACTTTACAGTTAACATGGAAACATTGCTAGATAAAGTAGCAGATGGTGAAATTGAGTGGAAGAAAGTCATAGATATGTTCTATGAAAACTTTAAAATCGATGTAGCAAGAGCAGAAGAAGAAATGGAGAAAATTGAAATCAAAGATGAACCAGCTGGTGAGGATTGCGAATTATGTGGTTCACCAATGGTTTATAAAATGGGCCGATACGGTAAGTTTATGGCTTGTTCAAATTTCCCAGATTGTAGAAATACTAAAGCGATCATTAAAACGATTGGCGTTAAATGTCCTAAATGTAAAGAGGGCGAAGTTGTCGAACGTAAATCTAAAAAGAATAGAGTATTCTATGGTTGTTCAAGATACCCAGAATGTGATTATACATCATGGGATAAACCTTTAGATCGTTCATGTCCTAAATGTGAAACAGTACTTGTTGAACGTAAAAAAGGAAAATCAGCTCAAGTTATATGTCCAAATTGTGACTATAAAGAGCAAGAACAAAAATAGTTATAATACAGTGCAAAAAGTTATTTTAATGATAACTTTTTGCACTTGTTTTTTGATTTAATGTTTTAATAGTAAAACGTCACTAATTTTTAAAATTTATCATCACTTTATCATTTGATTAAATTCAGATTTGTTATACAATTCAATATGGAATAAAAAATTCGAAAATCAAGGAGGCATAAATAATGACTTCAATAAATGTTATCGGTGCTGGATTAGCAGGTTCAGAAGCGGCATACCAAATTGCCAAGAGAGGATTCAATGTTAATCTATACGAAATGAGACCGGTAAAACAAACACCAGCGCATCATACAGATAAATTTGCAGAACTTGTATGTTCTAATTCTTTAAGAGGTAATCAGTTAACAAATGCGGTCGGTGTCTTAAAAGAAGAAATGAGACAATTAGATTCATTAATTATAAAAGCAGCGGATAATGCGCGTGTTCCAGCAGGAGGTGCACTTGCTGTCGATCGACATGATTTTGCGGGATACATTACAGATACGCTTAAGAATCATCCGAATATTACTGTAAAGAATGAAGAAATTACTGAGATACCTGATGGACCAACAATTATTGCAACAGGTCCTTTAACGACAGAAAGTTTAACGAAACAAATCATGAATATTACGGGTGAAGAACAACTGTACTTCTATGATGCAGCTGCACCAATTATTGAAAAAGAATCAATTAACATGGATAAAGTATATTTGAAATCACGCTATGACAAAGGCGATGCAGCATACTTGAATTGTCCAATGACTGAAGAAGAATTCAATACTTTTTATGATGCACTTATAAATGCTGAAGTTGTACCTTTGAAAGAATTCGAAAAAGAAATTTATTTTGAAGGTTGTATGCCATTTGAAGTAATGGCAGAACGTGGTAAGAAAACTTTATTATTTGGTCCTATGAAGCCTGTAGGTTTAGAAGATCCTAAAACTGGTAAAAGACCATATGCAGTTGTTCAATTACGACAAGATGACGCAGCTGGAACGTTATATAATATTGTAGGATTCCAAACACATCTAAAATGGGGCGCGCAAAAAGAAGTTATTTCTCTTATACCTGGATTAGAAAATGTTGATATCGTACGTTACGGTGTGATGCATCGAAATACATTTATTAATTCACCAAACGCGCTTAAAGAAACTTATCAATTAAAATCAAGAGAAGATTTATTCTTTGCTGGTCAAATGACAGGTGTAGAAGGATATGTTGAAAGTGCAGCGAGTGGACTGATTGCAGGAATTAATGCAAGTAAACTCGTTTCAGGTCTTGATCCAATCGTTTTCCCTCGAGAAACAGTAATCGGAAGTATGGCTTATTACATTACACATGCAAATAATAATAAGAACTTCCAACCTATGAATGCGAACTTTGGTTTGTTACCTACATTAGAAAAACGTATTAAAGATAAGAAAGAACGATATGAAACACTTGCAAATCGAGCATTAAAACATTTAGATTCATTTAAAGTAATGCTTTAGTAAATTATTTTAAGATTTTTTAGAATTGTGATACAATTCAGATAAAATGGGAGGAATGAGTTATGGTACATACAATTGAACAACAGTTTGTTGATATGTTAACTTATGAAAAACATTTTTCCACCCATACTTTAAATGCATATCAACTTGATTTGAATGAATTTAATGATTTTTTACAGTCAGAACATTTATCCTTAGAATCATTTGAATATAAAGATGCAAGGAGATACCTTGCGTTTTTGTATGATAAAGGACATAAAAGGACGAGTGTTTCGCGTAAAATTTCTACATTAAGATCTTTATATCAATATTGGATGAGTGTTGATAGCGATATACAGAATCCATTTATTCAACTTGTACATCCAAAAAAAGAACATCATTTACCAAGCTTTTTCTATGAAGAAGAAATGGAAAAGCTATTTAAAACACTTGATGATGGTAAAAAAACGAATATAAGGGATCGCGTCATTCTTGAGTTGCTTTATGCGACAGGTATTCGAGTGTCAGAATTAGTTCATATTCAAATGAGTGATATTGATTTGAATTATGCATTTGTCAAAGTGCTAGGCAAAGGGAATAAAGAACGTATCGTTCCTTTTGGAGAGTATTGTCAAAGTGCAATCGTTGACTATATTGAACAGTTTAGAAGTCAGATGCATTTAGATCATGATTTCTTGATAGTAAACATGAGAGGTAAACCTATCACTGAACGTGGTGTAAGATATGCGCTCAACGAAATCGTTAAGAGAACGCAAGGTGTGTATCACATTCATCCTCATAAATTAAGGCATACTTTTGCAACACATTTGCTAAATCAAGGAGCCGATATGAGAAGTGTTCAAAGTTTACTTGGACATGAAAGTTTATCAACGACAAGTCAATATACACATGTTACAAAAGATCAATTAAGAAAAGTATACTTATCAGCACATCCACGTGCGTAAAGGAGATTTGATAATGAGTTCTTCATTACATGCTACAACTATATTTGCAATAAGACATAATGGTCATTCTGCAATGGCAGGTGACGGTCAAGTTACATTAGGTGAGCAAGTCATTATGAAACAAACAGCAAGAAAAGTTAGAAGATTATATCATGATAAAGTTGTTGCTGGTTTCGCTGGCAGCGTTGCAGACGCATTTACTTTATTCGAAAAATTTGAAGTTAAATTACAAGAATATAGCGGTAATTTAACGAGAGCTGCAGTTGAGCTTGCTCAAGAATGGCGTGGAGATAAAATGTTACGCCAACTTGAAGCGATGCTCATTGTCATGAATGAAACTGATTTATTAGTCGTAAGTGGTACTGGAGAAGTGATTGAGCCAGATGATGGTATCATTGCTATTGGTTCTGGTGGTAATTACGCTTTAAGTGCTGGTAGAGCGCTTAAATCATATGCACCTCATTTATCGGCTAAAGAAATTGCAGAAGCTTCACTTAATACGGCTGCAGATATTTGTGTGTTTACAAACCATGAAATAAAAGTTGAAGAAATATAATTGGAGGGGTTTAAGGTTGTCACAAAATCAATTAAAAATGACACCGCATGATATCGTTGATCGATTAAATGATCATATCATTGGTCAACAAGATGCTAAGCGTAAAGTAGCAATTGCTTTAAGAAATCGCTATAGACGAAGTTTATTAGATGAACAACTTAGAAACGAAATCATACCTAAAAATATTCTTATGATAGGTCCTACAGGTGTAGGTAAGACTGAAATAGCTAGAAGAATGGCTAGATTAGTTGGTGCACCTTTTGTAAAAGTAGAAGCTACTAAATTTACTGAAGTAGGTTATGTAGGTAGAGATGTTGAAAGTATGATACGTGACCTTGTTGAAGTAGGGCGTCGACTTGTTAAAGAAGAAAAGAAAAAAGGCGTACTCGATGAGGCGACTCAAAAAGCTAATGAAAAATTAGTGAAATTGCTTGTGCCAAGTATGAAGAAAAAAGCACAAAGTAATAGTAATAATCCGTTAGAGTCATTGTTTGGTGGACAATTCCCGAACTTCAATCAACAAGAAGAAGTCGAAGAAACACCAACTGAAGAAATAAAAACAAAACGTGAAGATATTAAAAAACAATTATTAAACGGCGAACTTGAAGAAGAAATCGTTAAAATAAAAGTAGAACAAGAACTACAAACGATAGGCATGATGGGTATGGAAAATAACCCTCAAATGCAAGATATGCTTAGCCAAATGATGCCTAAGAAAAAAGTTGAAAGAAACTTGCCAGTTAAATCAGCACGAAAAATTCTAACAGATGAGATTGCGAATGAATTGATTGACCAAGAGTCGGTTAATGAAGAAGCAATTCAATTAACTGAACAAATGGGTATGGTATTCATCGATGAAATCGATAAAATTGCTGTGAGCAACAGTAACGGCGGACAAGATGTATCTCGACAAGGTGTACAAAGAGATATCTTACCAATTGTTGAAGGTAGTGTCGTTCAAACGAAATATGGTTCAATTAATACTGAGCACATATTATTTATTGGTGCAGGTGCGTTCCATATGTCTAAACCAAGTGATTTAATACCTGAGTTACAAGGTAGATTTCCAATTCGTGTTGAATTAGATAGTTTAACAACTGAAGATTTCGTTAAAATATTAAAAGAACCGAAACAATCGCTTCTTGATCAATACAAAGCATTGTTGGAAACTGAAATGGTGACAATCAACTTTACTGATGAAGCCATTAATCGTTTAGCTGAAATTGCTTTTCAAGTTAACCAAGAGACAGATAATATCGGTGCAAGAAGACTGCATACTATACTTGAAAAAATGCTAGAAGATCTTTCTTTCGAAGCTTCGAATATGCCAAATGCAGTTGTAGATATAACACCTGAATATGTTAATCAAAAATTAGAATCTATTGCGACAAATAAAGATTTAAGCGCGTTTATTCTATAAAAAAGGAGAAAAAATTAAATGAGTTTATTATCAAAGACAAGAGAATTAAATACGTTATTACAAAAGCATAAAGGTATTGCTGTAGACTTTAAAGATATGGCTAAAACTATCAGTGATGTAACGGTGACAAACGTATTCATCGTATCAAGAAGAGGTAAAATTTTAGGTTCAAGCTTAAATGAATTATTAAGCAATGAACGTATTATCAAAATGTTAGAAGACAGACATATTCCTAAAGAATATACTGATCAATTAATGCACGTAGAACAAACGAAATCAAATATCGGTATTGAAGAAGTATTAACTGTATTCCCACCAGAAAACAAAGAATTATTCGTTGATAGTCAAACAACTATTTTCCCAATCCTTGGTGGTGGTGAACGTTTAGGTACATTAGTAGTTGGACGTGTATCTCAAGATTTCAATGACAATGACTTAGTACTTGGTGAATATGCAGCTACTGTTATTGGTATGGAAATATTAAGAGAAAAACATAATGAAATTGAACAAGAAGCAAGAGACAAAGCAGCAATCAATATGGCAATTAACTCACTTTCATATTCAGAAAGAGAAGCGATTGAACATATCTTTGAAGAACTTGGTGCACCTGAAGGTTTATTAGTTGCTTCTAAAGTTGCTGACAGAGTAGGCATTACAAGATCAGTTATCGTCAATGCATTAAGAAAATTAGAAAGTGCTGGCGTAATTGAATCTCGTTCTTTAGGTATGAAAGGTACATTTATTAGAATTAAAAAAGAAAAATTCTTAGATGAGTTAGGATTATCTAAATAAAATACTTGATGAACAGTATAAGATATGATATATTTGAAAACGGCTATAAAAGCCAAATTCACACATAATCACGAAAATTATGGATTGGTGCAACTTAGATAAGTTGTTTCTATAATAAGTGTTTATGGCGGAATAAAACCAATTAGGAGGAATTATCATGGCAGTTATCTCAATGAAACAATTGCTTGAAGCAGGTGTTCACTTCGGTCACCAAACACGCCGTTGGAACCCAAAAATGAAAAAATACATTTTCACAGAAAGAAACGGTATCTACATTATCGATTTACAAAAAACAGTTAAAAAAGTTGACGAAGCATACAACTTTATTAAATCTGTTTCTGAAGAAGGCGGTAAAGTATTATTCGTAGGTACTAAAAAACAAGCACAAGAGTCAGTTAAAGAAGAAGCTGAACGTGCTGGACACTACTACATTAACCAAAGATGGTTAGGTGGTATCTTAACTAACTATAAAACAATCTCTAAACGTGTAAAACGTATTTCTGAAATTGAAAAAATGGAAGAAGACGGTACGTTTGATGTATTACCTAAAAAAGAAGTTGTAGAACTTAAAAAAGAATATAACCGTTTAATCAAATTCTTAGGCGGTATTCGTGATATGAAATCAATGCCTCAAGCATTATTCGTAGTAGACCCTCGTAAAGAGCGTAATGCGATTGCTGAAGCACGTAAATTAAACATTCCAATCGTTGGTATTGTTGATACAAACTGTGACCCAGATGAAATCGACTATGTTATCCCTGCGAACGATGATGCTATTCGTGCTGTTAAATTGTTAACTGGTAAAATGGCTGATGCTATTTTAGAAGGTCAACAAGGCGTTTCAAATGAAGATGTTGCTGAAGAGCAAAACATCGACTTAAACGAAACAGAACAAGCACCTGAAGAAGAATCAACTGAAACTACTGAAGCATAATTTCAAAAAGGTGATAAGGTTCTATAACTTATCACCTTTTTTTAGAAAGATTTAAGATAAACAATATATTATTTAAATAAATGGAGGAATTAGATTATGGCTATTTCAGCTAAACTTGTTAAAGAACTACGTGAAAAAACTGGCGCAGGTATGATGGACTGTAAAAAAGCTTTAACAGAAACTGATGGTGACATCGATAAAGCGGTAGATTACTTACGTGAAAAAGGTATCGCTAAAGCTGCTAAGAAAGCAGACCGTATTGCTGCAGAAGGTACTACTTTTGTTGCATCTAAAGGTAACGATGCAGTAATTCTTGAATTAAACTCAGAAACTGACTTCGTTGCTCGTAACGAAGGTTTCCAAAACTTAGTTAAAGAAATGGCTGATCATATTCTTGATGTTAAACCAGCTGACGTTGATGCATTAAACGCTTCAAAATTAGCTAGTGGTCAAACTGTTGAAGAAAAAATGAACGAAGCAATCTCTACTATTGGTGAAAAATTAACTTTACGTAGATTTACATTAAAAACAAAAACTGATAACGATTCATTCGGTGAGTACTTACACATGGGTGGACGTATTGGTGTATTAACTGTTGTTGAAGGTTCAACTAATGAAGAAGCAGCTAAAGACGTTGCTATGCACATCGCTGCATTAAACCCTAAATTTGTTTCTCGTGACCAAGTATCTGATGAAGAATTAGCTCACGAAAAAGAAATTTTAAAACAACAAGCTTTAAATGAAGGTAAACCTGAAAATATCGTTGAAAAAATGGTTGAAGGTAGAATGCGTAAATATTTAGAAGAAATCTGTGCTGTTGACCAAGCATTCGTTAAAAATCCAGACCAAACTGTTGCTGAATTCTTAAAAACAGACGGTGGCGTGCTTGTAGATTTCGTTCGTTACGAAGTTGGGGAAGGTATCGAGAAACGTTCTGATAACTTTGCTGATGAAGTAAAAGGACAAATGAAAGGCAACTAAGATTGCTTTTTAGGAAGAAGACACGCTTTGTGTCTTCTTTCGTTATATATAAAGACCTAATTATAAGCATAGAGAGGGATCAAGATGACTAAGAATTCTAAATATAAACGCGTCGTATTAAAACTAAGTGGTGAAGCTTTAGCAGGAGATTCAGGCTTTGGCATTAACCCAGTCGTAATTAAAAGTATCGCTCAACAAGTGTCAGAAGTTGCTCAAATGGATTGCGAAGTTGCTGTAATCGTTGGTGGCGGAAACATTTGGAGAGGTAAAACTGGTAGCGATTTAGGTATGGATCGTGGAACAGCTGATTATATGGGCATGTTAGCCACTGTTATGAATGCTTTAGCATTACAAGATAGTTTAGAACAATTAGATTGTGATACTCGTGTATTAACTTCAATCGAAATGAAACAAGTTGCTGAACCATATATTAGAAGACGTGCGATTCGTCACTTAGAGAAAAAGAGAGTCGTTATATTTGCAGCGGGAATAGGGAATCCTTACTTCTCTACTGATACGACTGCAGCTTTAAGAGCAGCCGAAGTTGAGGCTGACGTTATCTTAATGGGTAAAAACAATGTTGATGGTGTTTATTCTGCTGACCCTAAAGTAGATCCTAAAGCAGAAAAATACGAAAGATTAACATATATTCAAATGTTACAAGAAGGATTACAAGTTATGGATTCAACTGCTTCATCATTCTGTATGGACAATGATATCCCACTTGTTGTATTCTCAATTATGGAAGAAGGAAATATTAAACGTGCTGTTCAAGGTGAAGAAATCGGTACGATTATTACAAAATAAACTTGAGGTGTAATTCCATGGCAGATGTTATTCAAGAAACGAAGTCAAAAATGAACAAAACTATTGAAAGTTTCAATAGAGATTTAGCTGGTATTAGAACTGGACATGCAAATGCGAATCTTTTAGAAAGAGTAAATGTTGAATACTACGGTGTTCCAACACCTATTCAACAATTAGCAGGTATTTCAGTACCTGAAGCGCGTTTGTTAGTTGTTCAACCATATGACAAATCATCAGTTGAAGATGTACTTAAAGCAATTAATGCAGCTAACTTAGGTGTTAATCCAACAAGTGATGGTACAGTTATTAGAATTTCAGTACCAGCATTAACTGAAGAACGCAGAAAAGAATTAGTAAAAGAAGCTAAAAAAGAAGCTGAAAATGCTAAAGTTGCAATTCGTAATGTTCGTCGTGATTCAAATGAAGATTTGAAGAAACAAGAGAAAAATGGCGAAATTACAGAAGATGATTTAAGAAATCAAACTGAAGAAGTTCAAAACATTACAAATGATTTCATCAAACAAATAGATGATTTAACGACTCAAAAAGAAAATGACATTTTGGAAGTTTAAAGATAAGAGCTGTACCAAATCAGACTTTGGTACGGTTTTTTCTTTATATATAACAGAATCACTCTTTTTGTGATAAAATGTATTACGATATGTTTAATTAATTTTACATATAAATTCGCGTTTGTTTGATGGAGGACGCTATGATAAAAAAGTTTATAAAGCAAAAACAACAAATAAATAATCAAGACAATGAATTATCGATACCTGAACATATAGCAATTATTATGGACGGAAATGGTAGATGGGCTAAAAATAGAAAAATGCCTCGCATAAAAGGACATTATGAAGGTATGCAAACGGTTAAGAAAATAACACGTAAAGCAAGTGATTTAGGTGTGAAATATTTGACTTTATATGCTTTTTCTACGGAAAATTGGTCGAGACCAGAAGATGAAGTGAAATATTTAATGAAATTACCGGTTGATTTTTTAAAGACTTTTCTACCTGAATTGATCGAAAAAAATGTTAAAGTCACAACAATTGGTTTTACCGAAGCTTTGCCTAAGCATACTAAAAATGCAATTGAAGAAGCTATCGAAAAAACGAAACATAATACAGGGCTAAATCTAGTATTTGCGTTGAACTATGGTGGTAGAGCAGAAATTCTTAATGCTGTTAAAGAACTTTACCATGAAGTTGAAGAAGGCAATTTAACAATTGATGATCTATGTGAAGATAATATTAAGAAATATTTATTCACTTCAGATATTCCAGATCCAGAGTTGCTCATTCGTACATCAGGTGAAGAAAGATTAAGTAATTTTTTAATATGGCAATCATCTTATAGTGAATTTATATTTACTAAGACACTTTGGCCAGATTTTGATGAACAATCACTTATAGACTGTTTGAAAATTTATCAGTCGAGACAACGAAGATTTGGTGGGCTGTAAAGGAGATAAAAATGAAGACAAGAACAATATCGGCAATTGTTGCTATGGCTGTATTTCTTCCAGTCGTAATATATGGTGGATTACCCGTAATAGCGTTAGCGTATTTATTAGCGATTATTGCTTTAAAAGAAATTTTAAATATGAATAATTTATCAATTATTTCTATACCAGGTTTTTTGTCCACTGTTTCGCTATGTATAATATTATTGCCACAAGAACTCATTAATAACGATATTAGTGTTCAACTTAAACTTCTAATCGTAATGAGTTTCTTAATGTTGAGTTATACAGTGATGTCTAAAAATAGATTTAATTTTATGGACGCCTCTTTCTGTGTCATGTCCGTTACATATATCGGAATAGGCTTTATGTATTTCTATGAGACAAGAGAACATGGCTTACAATTTATCTTATTCGCATTATTATTAGTGTGGTTAACTGATACAGGTGCATATATATTTGGTAGATTATTTGGTAAACATAAACTTTGGCCATTAATTAGTCCGAACAAAACGATTGAAGGATTTATTGGAGGTATTTTCTCAAGTTTAATCGTTGCAGTTATTTTTGGACAATATTTTGATATGGATGTATCATTATGGTTATTAATTCCATTAACGATGTTATTAAGTATGTTTGGACAATTAGGTGACTTAGTAGAATCAGGGCTTAAAAGACATTTCGGTGTGAAAGATTCAGGGAATATTATGCCAGGACATGGTGGTATATTAGATAGATTTGATAGCTTTATCTTTGTATTACCACTGTTAAATCTATTCCTATTTCAATTGTAAATTGGGGTGAAGTCTTTGAAAAATATAGCTATTTTAGGAGCTAGTGGTTCTGTTGGACAGCAAGCATTAGATGTTATAAGAGAACATGCATCACAATTTAATTTAGTTGCATTTTCAGTCGGTAAAAACATTGCTTATGCACAGAATATAATTGAAGAATTTCATCCAGAACTCATATCTGTTCAAAATGAAGAAGATATAGATAAACTTAAACATTTAAATATTGAAATTGTACATGGGGACGCAGGTTTATTAGCAGTTGCAACATACCATAATACCGATATTTTATTAAATTCAATTGTCGGTAGTATAGGCTTAAGACCTACTATCGCAGCTATAGAAGCTGGTATAGATATAGGACTAGCGAATAAAGAAACTTTAGTTGCAGCTGGTGAACTTGTGATGTCAAAAGCTAGAGAACATAATGTTAACATTCTACCTGTCGATTCAGAACACTCAGCAATATTTCAATGTTTAAATGGTGAGAATAAAGAGCAGGTTAATAAATTAATCATAACTGCGAGTGGTGGATCATTTCGTGATTTAACACGTGCAGAACTCAAATCTGTAACACGTGATGAAGCGCTCAATCATCCTAACTGGTCTATGGGGCAAAAGATTACGATAGATTCTGCGACAATGATGAATAAAGGTTTAGAAGTCATTGAAGCAAAATGGTTATTTGATTTAGATATTGACCAAATTGAAACTGTCTTGCATAAAGAGAGTATTATTCATTCTATGGTTGAATTTAAGGATACGAGTGTGATTGCACAATTGGGTACACCAGATATGAGAACACCCATTCAATATGCATTTACATATCCAGAAAGATATACAAGAGATGCAGAAAAATTAAATTTAGCTCAAATTGGTCAGTTAAATTTTAAAGAAATGGATTTCGATCGCTTTAAATGTATACAGTATGCTTATGAAGCCATTAAAATAGGTGGTACAATGCCTGCTGTTTTAAATGCTGTAAATGAAGTAGCTGTAAATAAGTTCTTGAACAATGAAATAACATTTTTGGAAATTGAAGACATGATTGGGGAAGCAATGAAAAACCATGAAGTTATTGAGCATCCAGATTTAGAAACGATTCTAAAAATTGATGCTACATATAAATCTAAGGATTACGGGGTGTAGGCGTGATTTATACAATATTAGCATTTATTTTTGTATTTGGACTATTAGTGACAGTACATGAATATGGACATATGTTCTTTGCGAAACGTGCAGGTATCATGTGCCCAGAGTTTGCCATAGGTATGGGACCTAAAATTTATTCATATAAGAAAAATGAAACACTTTATACAATTAGACTACTTCCAGTAGGTGGTTATGTCAGAATGGCTGGAGATGGATTAGAACAAAATCCATTAACACCAGGTATGCATATCGCAATTAAATTAAACGATCAAAATGAAATAACACATGTTATTATGGATGATCAACATAAATTCCAACAAATTGAACATATCGAAATTAAAGATAGTGATTTTGAAAATGATATTTTCATTGAAGGTATTACAGCAAGCGATGAAGAAAGACATCATTTTAAAATAGCGAGAGAAGCTTACTTTGTTCAAGGTGGAGATTTAATACAAATTGCACCTAAAGATAGACAATTAATGTCTAAAAAGCCTTATCAAAGATTCCTAACTTTATTTGCAGGTCCGTTATTTAATTTTATTCTTGCTTTTGTTATTTTTATTGGGCTTGCTTATTGGAATGGTGTGCCAACGAATGAACCAGTATTTGGAGATTTAGAAGACGGTGCTCCTGCACAAACTGCAGGTATTAAAAAAGGTGACGAAATTTTATCAGTAGATGGACAAAAGATTCAGAAGTTCACAGATTTACAACCTATTTTTAAAGAGAAGAAAACTGAGCCTGTAGAAATCAAAGTTGATCGTGATGGTCAAGAAAAGACTTTCAAAGTAGCAGCTAAAAAAGACAAACTAGAGGTTAGTAAAGGTAAATATGAAACACGATACATTATCGGTGTTGCACAACCGACAGAACACACAGTGTTTGGTCCATTAATTGCAGGTATTGAAAAAACAATAGTGGCAGGTCAATTAATATTCCAAGCAGTTCTTGGCTTGATTACGAGCATATTCACGGGTGGATTCTCGTTTGATATGTTAAATGGACCCGTTGGTATATATAGCAATGTAGATTCTATTGTGAAGCAAGGATTTATTACATTAATGGGTTACACAGCGTTATTAAGTGTTAACTTAGGTATTATGAATTTATTACCTATTCCAGCTTTAGATGGCGGAAGATTATTATTTGTTATTTATGAAATGATTTTCAGAAGACCGATTAATAAAAAAGCAGAAATGGTTATGCTTTCAATTGGTGCTGTATTTTTAATATTTGTAATGATTATGGTTACATGGAATGATATTCAAAGGTACTTCATGTAGCTTATAGGAGGAAACTTATGAAACAGTCGAAAATATTTATACCAACATTAAGAGAAGTTCCTGCAGAAGCGGAAGCAATTAGTCATAAACTTTTATTAAAGTCAGGTATGATTAAACAAAATGCAAGAGGTATATATAGTTATTTACCAACTGCAAAACGTGTACTCAACAAAATTGAGCAAATTGTACGTGAAGAAATGGAAAAAATTGATGGCGTAGAAGTACTTATGCCTGTGTTACAACAAGCTGAACTTTGGAAAGAATCAGGTAGATGGGATGCATACGGTCCTGAGTTAATGAGATTACACGATCGTAATAAACGTGAATTTAGTTTAGGACCTACACATGAAGAAGTTGTGACTTCTCTTGTAAGAGATGAATTGAAATCTTATAAACGATTACCAATCACTTTATTCCAAATTCAAACTAAATTTAGAGACGAACAACGTCCAAGATTTGGATTACTACGTGGCCGTGAATTTATTATGAAAGATGCTTATTCTTTCCATGCTAATGAAGATTCATTAGATGAAACTTACCAAGATATGTATCATGCTTATCATAATATCTTTACAAGAGTAGGTTTAAACTTTAGACCAGTACTTGCTGACTCTGGTGCTATCGGTGGAGATCATACGCATGAGTTTATGGCTTTAGCTGATATTGGTGAAGATACAATTGTTTATAGTGAAACAAATGACTATGCTGCAAATATTGAAAAAGCTGAAGTAGCTTATACACCTAATCATGAACATACACCATTAAAAGATTTAGAAAAAGTTGAAACACCAAACGTTACGACAGCACAAGCATTAGCAGACTTTTTAAATGTGACTTTAGATAAAATTATTAAATCAATGATTCTTAAAGTTGATGATGAGTATGTCATGATATTAATTAGAGGTCATCATGAAGTAAATGATGTTAAGTTAAAATCATATTTCAAAACAGATAATATCGAAATGGCAACTGAGTCTGAAATTGTGAATATTTTAGGTGCTAAGCCAGGTAGTCTAGGACCAGTTAATGTAGACCAAATCAAAATTTATGCAGACAATTTCGTTCAAGATATTAATAATTTAGCTGTTGGTGCAAATGAAACAGGTTATCATTTTATTAATGCGAACGTAGACAGAGACTTTAAGATTGAAGCATATGGAGACTTTAGATTTATTCTTGAAGGAGAAGCATTACCGGGTGATTTAGGAGTTGCGAAATTCGCTGAAGGTATTGAAGTTGGTCAAGTCTTCAAACTTGGAACGAAGTACTCTGAAAGTATGAATGCGACATTCTTAGATGAACAAGGTAAAGCACAACCACTTATTATGGGTTGTTATGGTATTGGTATCTCTAGAACATTATCAGCAGCAATCGAACAACATCATGATGATAAAGGGATTATTTGGCCAAAAGCCATCGCACCTTATGAAGTACATTTAATTGCGATTAATCCTAAAAAAGAAGAGCAACAAGCATTAGCAGATCAACTTTATGGACAATTACAAAATAAATATGATGTCTTATATGATGATCGTAAAGAAAGTGCTGGTGTGAAATTTAATGATGCAGATTTAATAGGTTTACCAGTACGTGTTATGGTTGGTAAGAAAGCTTCAGAAGGTATCGTAGAAGTAAAACGTCGTGATAATTCAGAAAGTAAAGAAGTCCATATTGATGAATTAGATGAAGTACTTGCTACTTTCTATGATGCAGTAAAATAGACTGATAAAAACAACTAAATCTGATATAATATAAGATATTTAAAGAGGCTATATAATGATTAGCCTCTTTTTCATTTTGATGAAGGTGGTCGTATAAGTGTCAATGACAGGGCAAGAGAAATTCCAAACGCTTCTCACGCAAATGAACATTACAGATGAACTTGATAAAGATGTCGTAGAACAAGGTGAACTTACAAGAATTGATGTGTCCCAATCAAAAAGATTGTGGCATTTCTACATTAAGTTGCCATATTATTTATCAAGTGAAATGTATCTTGTTTTTACAAATCAACTGAAAAGTGCTTTTAGTAGTATTGCGCAAGTTGATTGGACAATTGAAGTGACAACTAAAGAACAAATAGATGAACATATATTGAAATATATTCCACATTGTATTGATGGTACTGAATTAAGTGATAAAGTGAAACATCAACTTAAACAAAAGCCTATTATATTTGCTGATGATATCGTGAAAGTTCAAGTGAACAATGATATTGAACGCGATTATTTTGATAAGCGTGTTAATGGTTCATTAGTAAAAGCGCTCCAAAAATGTGGCTTTCAAATAAGTCGTGTGATATTCGAAACGATGGATAATGAAGAACAAATGAGAAGAGAACTTGAATCATTTGAAGCGCACATCCAACAAGAAGATGAAGAAGCTGCACGTATTGCATCAGAAAAAATGGAACGTATAAAGAAAGAAAAAGCAGAATCTAGTGATAATGAAAATGCTGTATCGCGATGTCAAATAGGTAAAGACATTCCAGTAGATTCTATTCGCAAAATAGAAGATATCATTGAAGAAGAGTTCAAAGTAGCACTTGAAGGTGTTATTTTTGATATTGAAATGAAAGAACTTAAAAGTGGTAGACATATTGTCACATTAAAAATTACGGACTATACCGATTCACTTATACTTAAGATGTTTACGAGAAAAGGTAAAGATGACCTTGAACATTTTAAAGCTTTAAAAGTAGGTACTTGGGTTAGAGCACAAGGTAGAATTGAACAAGACCAATTTATACGTGATTTAGTGATGATGATGACTGATATCCATGAAATTAAGAAGTCTCCTAAACTTGATAAAGCAGATGAAAAAAGAGTTGAATTTCACTTACATACATCTATGAGTCAAATGGATGGCATTACACATATTGGTAAGTATGTTGAACAGGCTGCTAAATGGGGACATAAAGCAATTGCGATAACAGACCATAATGGTGTTCAAGGATATCCAGATGCGCATGCAGCAGCAATGAAAAATGGTATTAAAATGATTTATGGTATGGAAGGTATGCTTGTAGATGATGGTGTGCCGATTGCGTACAAGTCACAAGATATTCCGCTTAAGACAGCAACGTATATTGTATTTGACGTCGAAACAACAGGACTTTCAAGTCAATATGATCAAATTATAGAATTAGCGGCCGTTAAGGTTAAAGATGGCGAAGTAATTGACACATTTGAACGTTTTTCTGACCCAGGAGAACGTTTATCAGAAACAATTAAAAATTTAACCGGTATTACAGATGAAATGTTACGTGGACAACCTGATATCGAAACAGTACTAAAAGATTTCCATGAATGGGTTGGAGACGCAATTTATATTGCGCATAACGCATCATTTGATATGGGCTTTATAGATACAGGATTTGAACGTATCGGACTTGGTGCTACGACAAATGGTGTTATCGATACGCTTGAATTATCACGTACAGTGAATACTGAATATGGTAAACATGGTTTGAATTTCTTAGCTAAAAAATATGGTGTAGAACTTACACAACACCATAGAGCGATTTATGATGCGGAAACAACAGCTCATATCTTTATTAAGATGTTAAAACAGTTAGAAGAACTCAATGTTCATAACCATAATCAAATAAACGAGAAGCTATCAAATGATGAAGCATATAAACGTGCAAGACCATCTCATGTAACGCTAATCGTACAAAACCAAGTGGGACTTAAAAATTTATTCAAAATTGTCAGTGCCTCATTAGTTGATTACTTTTATCGTACACCACGTATACCACGCTCGTTATTAAACAAATATAGAGAAGGTATTCTAGTAGGTAGTGCATGTGATGAAGGTGAAGTATTTACAACGGTTATGCAAAAAGACCAAGATGAAGTTGAGAAAGTTGCGAAATATTATGACTATATAGAAGTTCAACCAAAAGGATTATATCAAGATTTAATTGATAGAGAATTGATTAAAGATAATGAAACGATGGAAGAAATATATAGTCGTATATTAAGCGTTGGTGAGAAACTTGATATTCCAGTTATTGCAACAGGAAATGCTCATTATTTATACGAACATGATGCTGTTGCACGAAAAATATTAATCGCTTCTCAACCAGGTAATCCATTGAATAGACAAACATTACCTGAAGCACACTTTAGAACTACAGATGAAATGTTAGACGAATTCCACTTCTTAGGTGAAGAAAAAGCATATGAAATTGTTGTTAAAAATACGAACGACTTAGCAGATAGACTCGAAACAGTAATACCTATTAGGGATGAATTATATACACCTAATATGGAAGGTGCGAATGAAGAAATTCGTGAAATGAGTTATGAGAATGCTAGAAAATTATATGGTGAAGACTTACCACAAATTGTTATTGATAGACTTGAAAAAGAATTAGAAAGTATTATCGGAAATGGTTTTGCGGTTATTTATTTAATCTCGCAAAGGTTAGTTAAGAAATCCTTGAATGATGGTTATTTAGTTGGTTCGCGTGGTTCTGTCGGATCTAGTTTTGTTGCGACAATGACTGAAATAACTGAAGTGAATCCATTGCCACCACATTATATTTGTCCATCTTGTAAAGAAAGTCATTTCTTTGATGATGGTTCAGTCGGATCAGGATTCGACTTACCAGATAAACAATGTGAAAAATGTCATGTTGATATGATTAAAGAAGGACAAGATATACCGTTTGAAACATTCTTAGGTTTCAAAGGAGATAAAGTACCGGATATTGACTTGAATTTTAGTGGTGAATATCAACCAGTAGCCCATAATTATACGAAAGTACTGTTCGGTGAAGACAAAGTATTCAGAGCAGGTACAATCGGTACTGTAGCTGAAAAAACAGCTTTCGGTTATGTTAAAGGATATTTAAATGATCAAGGCATTCATAAAAGAGCAGCTGAAGTTGATAGACTTGTTAAAGGTTGTACTGGGGTTAAAAGAACAACCGGGCAACATCCAGGGGGTATTATTGTTGTTCCAGATTATATGGATATTTATGATTTCACACCAATCCAATACCCTGCCGATGATCAAAAATCACCATGGAAAACAACGCATTTCGACTTCCATTCTATCCATGATAATATTTTGAAACTGGATATATTAGGACACGATGATCCAACAATGATTAGAATGTTACAAGATTTATCAGGCATTGATCCTAAGACAATTCCAGTAGATGATAAAGAAACAATGAAAATCTTTAGTACACCTGAATCATTAGGTGTTACAGAAGAAGATATTCTTTGTAAGACTGGAACATTCGGCGTACCTGAATTTGGAACAGGTTTCGTTAGACAAATGCTTGAGGATACGAAACCAACTACTTTTTCTGAACTCGTTCAAATTTCTGGGTTATCACACGGTACAGACGTTTGGTTAGGAAACGCACAAGAGTTAATCAAATCAGGTACATGTGATTTATCAAGTGTTATCGGTTGTCGTGATGATATTATGGTTTACTTAATGTATAACGGCTTAGAACCATCGCTTGCCTTTAAAATTATGGAAGCAGTTCGTAAAGGTAAAGGTTTAACAGATGAATTCGAAGAAGCTATGAAAGAAAATAATGTACCAGATTGGTATTTAGATTCATGTAAAAAAATTAAATACATGTTTCCTAAAGCCCATGCTGCTGCATACGTTCTAATGGCATTAAGAATTGCATACTTCAAAGTTCATCATCCGTTGTTCTATTATGCAAGTTACTTTACAGTACGTGCGACAGACTTTGATTTAAAAACAATGACAAAAGATAAAGAGTCTATTAAAGCAACGGTGAAAGAATATTATAGCCGATTCCATGAATTAGCTAAAAAAGAAAAAGATGTATTAACAGTTTTAGAAATAACAAATGAAATGGCACATAGAGGTTACAAAATCCAGCCAGTAAGCCTAGAGAAAAGTGATTCATTTGAATTCAAAATTGAAGGTGATTCACTTATTCCACCATTTATCGCAGTTCCTGGACTAGGTGAAAACGTTGCGAAACGTATCGTCGAAGCAAGAGAAGAAGGTCCATTCTTAGCTAAAGAAGACCTTAATAAAAAAGCAGGTGTATCTCAAAAAATTATCGAATATCTCGATGAACTTGGATCATTACCAAATATGCCTGATAAAGCTCAGCTTTCAATATTTGATTTATAATGCATGTTCTTGAGCATAGCGCCATTATGTGATATACTGTTATTGCTTAAAATAATACTCTGACGTTTAAAGAGTGGGACATTTCCCGCTCTTTTCTGTTTGTATTAAGAGGGAGGTCATTATGAGTAAAGTTGCAGCACACGTTGAGGAAATTATTCAACCAATACTTGAAGATTTAAATTATGAACTTGTAGATGTCGAATATGTCAAAGAGGGATCAGACTATTATCTACGTATTGCAATTGATAAAGACGGTGGCGTTGATTTGAACGACTGCACAATTGCCTCTGAAAAGATTAGTGAAGTTATGGACAAAGAAGATCCTATTAAAGAACCTTATTTCATGGATGTATCTTCACCTGGTGCAGAACGCCCATTGAAAAAAGAAAAAGACTATCAAAATGCAATTGAACAACCTGTATTTATCTCGTTATACGAACCTGTTGAAGGAGATAAAGAATGGTTAGGCGTTTTAAAAGAAGTTACTGAAACATCTATAACGCTAGAAGTGAAAATTAAAACAAGAACTAAGAATGTCACGTTGCCACGCAAGAAAATCGCTAAAGCACGTCGATCAGTAATGTTATAATATAAAGGAGGATACATTGTGAAAGGTAATGAATTATTACTTGCAATTGAATACCTTGAAAAGGAAAAAAGAATACCTCGTGAGGTACTTATTGATGCAATAGAAGCGGCTTTAATCACAGCTTACAAAAAGAACTATGACAGTGCCAAAAATGTTAGAATCGAATTGAATCTTGATGAAGGTACTTATAGAGTTATTTCAAGAAAAGACGTTGTAGAAGATGTTGAAGATTATAGAGATCAAGTAGCATTAGATACAGCGTTAGTTACAAACCCAGCATACGAAATTGGAGATGTCTTTGAAGAAGACGTTACACCTAAAGACTTCGGTCGTGTTGGTGCTCAAGCAGCTAAACAAGCAGTTATGCAACGTTTAAGAGATGCTGAAAGAGGCATTCTTTATGATGAGTTTATTGATAAAGAAGATGACATTGTAACAGGTGTTATTGACAGAGTCGATCACCGTTATGTATATGTTAATTTAGGCCGTACTGAAGCTGTACTTTCTGAAGCTGAGAGAAGTCCAAATGAACAATATTTACCAAATGAACGTATTAAAGTATATGTGAATAAAGTTGAACAAACGACTAAAGGTCCTCAAATCTTTGTATCACGTACACATCCTGGTTTATTAAAGCGTTTATTCGAGCAAGAAGTTCCTGAAATTTATGACGGTACTGTTATTGTTAAATCTGTAGCACGTGAAGCTGGAGACCGTTCTAAAATTAGTGTCACTTCAGAAAATGGCGATATCGATGCTGTAGGTGCATGTGTTGGTGCTAAAGGTGTTCGTGTTGAAGCAGTCGTTAATGAATTAGGTGGCGAAAAAATCGACATCGTTGAGTGGGACGAAGATCCAAAAGTATTCGTAAGAAATGCTTTAAGTCCTTCACAAGTTGTAGAAGTTATCGTAGACGAAGAAAATCAATCGACTACAGTTGTCGTACCAGATTACCAATTATCATTAGCAATCGGTAAACGTGGACAAAATGCACGACTTGCTGCAAAATTAACAGGTTGGAAGATTGATATTAAATCAGAAACTGATGCAAGAGAAGCAGGCATTATTTCAACTGAAGAATCATAAAGTGAGGTGCTTTTATCATGAAAAAGAAAAAGATACCAATGCGTAAATGTATACTTTCAAATGAAATGAAACCTAAAAATGATATGATTCGTGTCGTTAAAAATAAAGAAGGCGAAATAACAGCAGATGCGACAGGTAAAGCACCAGGTCGCGGTGCATATGTTTCTAAAGATCTAGAAGTTATCGAAAATGCACAGAAACAAGGAAAGTTAGAACGTTATTTTGACAGTAATAAAGAAACACTTGAACCTGTCTATAAAGAAATCATTCGTTTAATTTACCGTGAGCGTATACCTAAATGAGTATAGAAAAGAAAGATCAAATTTTAAATCTTCTTGGTCTGGCAACAAGAGCTAGAAAGATTAAGACTGGCGAAGAAATTGTCATAAGTGAGTTAAGAAAAGGCAATGTTAAACTTGTCATACTTTCAGAAGATGCTGCAGCAAATGTTACAAAAACAATAAAAAATAAATGTGCAACTTATCATGTAACACTTTTAACTTTTGCTACACGCTATGAATTAGGCTACGCAATTGGAAAAGAAAGCAGAGTGGTGTTGGGCATAACTGACATTGGATTTAGCAAAAAGCTAAAAACGATGATTCATGATTTTCATGAGGAGTGAGTATATGAGTAAAAAGAGAATATATGAGTATGCAAAAGAAATCGATGTAAAGAGTAAAGCAATCATAGATGAATTAAAAAAGAATAACATAGAAGTATCAAATCACATGCAAGCATTAGAGGAGAATGACATTAAAATTTTAGATAAAGCATTTAAAAAGCAGGATTCTGCTAAAAAAGACCAATCAACTACTCACGCAAATACAAATAAATCAAATAACAACAAACAGAATAACAAACAAAACAATAAACCTAATCATCAACAAAAGAATCAAAAGAATAAAAAGCAAAATAACAAAAAACAACATAATCAACAACAGCAACAACCTAAACCTGAAGTTAAAGAAACACCATCTTTAATTACGTATGAAGAAGGTATTACAGTTGGTGAATTAGCTGATAAAATCAACAAAGATGCTTCTGAAATTATCAAGAAGTTATTCTTACTTGGTGTCGTAGCTAATATTAACCAAGCATTAGATACTGAAACTGTTGAATTAATTTGTGCAGATTATGATATTGAAGCTGAGTTAGAAGTACATGTAGATGCTACTGACTTAGAAAATTACTTTGAAGTTGATGAAAATGATGCAGACTTAATTGAAAGACCTGCAGTTGTTACAATCATGGGACACGTTGACCATGGTAAAACAACACTTCTAGATTCAATCCGTAATACACGTGTTACAGCTGGTGAAGCGGGCGGTATTACACAACATATTGGTGCATACCAAATTGTTAACAATAACAAGAAAATTACTTTCCTTGATACACCAGGACATGCTGCTTTCACAACAATGAGAGCGCGTGGTGCTCAAGTAACAGATATCACAATTTTAGTTGTTGCAGCTGATGATGGTGTAATGCCTCAAACAATTGAAGCAATTAACCATGCTAAAGCAGCTGAAGTACCAATTATTGTTGCGGTAAACAAAGTTGATAAACCAACAGCAAATCCTGATCGTGTTATGCAAGAATTAGGTGAATATGGTCTTTATCCTGAAGACTGGGGTGGAGATACAATCTTCGTTCAACTTTCAGCAATCCAAGGAGACGGAATCGATGATTTATTAGAAATGATTGGTTTAGTTTCTGAAGTTGAAGAATTAAAAGCTAACCCTAACCGTGCTGCAGTAGGTACTGTAATCGAAGCAGAACTTGATAAATCACGTGGACCTGCAGCTTCTCTATTAGTACAAAACGGTACTTTAGAAGTTGGTGACTCATTAGTAGTGGGTAACACATACGGTAGAGTACGTGCGATGGTTAACGACTTAGGTAAACGAATCAAAACAGCTGGACCATCAACACCTGTTGAAATTACTGGTTTACATGATGTACCACAAGCTGGAGATCGATTTGTTGTCTTCAAAAATGAAAAACAAGCGCGTCAAATCGGTGAAAAACGTCAACAAGAAAATATCTTAAAACAACGTCAAGATAGTAAGAGCGTTTCATTAGATAACTTGTTTGAACAAATGAAACAAGGTGAAATGAAAGATTTAAATATCATCATTAAAGGTGATGTTCAAGGTTCTGTAGAAGCTTTAGCAGCATCATTAATGAAAATAGATGTTGAAGGTGTTAATGTACGTATTATTCATACAGCAGTTGGTGCGATTAATGCATCAGACGTTACATTAGCAGCAGCATCAAACGGTATTATTATCGGATTTAACGTAAGACCAGATGCAGGTGCTAAACGTGCTGCAGAAGAAGAAAATGTTGATATGAGATTACATCGTATTATTTATAAAGTAATCGAAGAAATCGAATCAGCTATGAAAGGTCTATTAGACCCTGAATATGAAGAACAAGTTATTGGTCAAGCTGAAGTACGTCAAACATTTAAAGTATCTAAAGTAGGTACAATCGCTGGTAGTTACGTAACAGACGGTAAGATTACAAGAGATGCAAGTGTACGTATTATTCGTGACGGCATTGTTATCTTTGAAGGTGAATTAGATACACTTAAACGTTTCAAAGATGATGCTAAAGAAGTAGCAGCTGGATATGAATGTGGTATCACAATCGAAAAATTCAACGACATTAAAGAAGGCGACATCTTCGAAGCTTTCAAAATGGTTGAAATTGAAAGAAAATAATTAAGCATAGTTTGAAGTATGTATGACGATTACTCATACTATAAAAATTCAATGAACTCAAATCTCATTATTTAGCATAGGCTAAATAATGAGATTTTTTTTATCAATTCCTCCAAATTACATAAAACTGTTAAAATGTTCGTTTTTAATCAAATTTTAATTTTTCTCTAATTGTATGTAAATCTTGTAAAGATAAATTATGGTTAAGCAAGAAATACGATATGAGGAGGAAATGAACATGAAAGTAGTGATTATTCCATCAGGATTTAAAGAAAGTTTAAGCGCAGAAGAGGTCGGAAAAGCAATTGCGAATGGTGTTAATAAAGTAGAGGGCAAACATGAAGTCACAACTATTCCAATGGTTGATGGTGGCGAAGGTTTTGTAGATACTATTATAAAACTTAAAGAAGGTAAAAAAATTGCAACGCAAGTAATGGGACCAATCGGTAAGCCGATTCCTTCATACTTTGGTGTATTTAAAGCAAGTGGTGTTAAAACAGCCGTAATAGAAATGGCAGCGATTGCTGGTTTAAGACATGTACCTAGAAATATGAGAAATCCACTTAATACAACTACATTTGGTGTAGGAGAAACAATTATTAAAGCATTAGATTATGGTGTTGAAAGAATCCTAATTGGTTGTGGAGATTCAGGTACATCAGATGGCGGAGTAGGAATGGCTCAAGCAGTAGGTGTTAAATTTTTAAATAAAGAAGGAGAACCTATATTTATTAATGGAGGTGGAGAAATTAACCGTATTCATGGTGTTGATATGAGATATATGGATCCAAGGGTACATCTTGTTGATATTGATGTAGCGGTAAATTGGATGAATATATTGTGTGGTAGTAATGGAGTTGCAAGAGTATTTGGACCACAAAAGGGGGCATCAATTGAAGATGTAGAACAATTATCTTCCAACTTAGAACATCTTGCGAGACTAATTAAATCATTTAAAGGTGATGACTTATCTCTTATTAATGGTGGTGGAGCATCAGGTGGATTAGGAGCAGGTTTACATGGATTTTTAAATGCAAAGTTACATCCGCGCTTTGAAATTATAATGAAGTATATTAAAATTTCTGATGCAATTATTAATGCAGATTTAGTGATTACTGCTGAGGGGTGTATAGATTACCAAACACCAAACGGTAAAATTCCATCAGAAGTTGCAAGAATTGCGAAATCGCACAATAAACCAGTTATCGCTTTCGCAGGAACAATTGGTTTAAATGCAAAAATTAATTATCAAAGTGGAATTGATGCATTTACGAGTATAATCCCAGAACCAACAACTTTAGAAAATTCAATATCTGATGCAAAAGATTGGTTAGAAAATTGTTCTGAAAATGCATTTAGACATATTATGATAGGCATTAACCTAGGTAACCAAATGGTTGCTAAAGAGATGTGATCTAAATGACTAATAAGCAAATCATTTACTTATCTGTATATTTCATCTTTTCAATCTGTATTTTCTTATATACAGATATGAGTTATTTAGCTAAATTAAGTTTAATTGTATTCGTATTGTCATTAGGTCTTTATTTATTATCAAATATGCCAGCTGGTTTATCTTCGTTTATCGCGATTATGATAGGTATTCTACTTGGATTACCAGAAGATGTAATGTTTCATTCAATGAATTCGCACGTAGTTTGGTTGATGATAGGCGCTTTTATTATTAGTGCGGCAATTGAAATAAGTGGTTTGTTAAACAGAATGATTAATTTTATAAATGTGAGATGTAAAACGAGTAGAAGTGTGAATATACTTTTATTTCTTATCATACAGGTGATTTCTGTTATCGTACCATCAACTTCAGGTAGAGCAGCAGCTATGTTACCAGTTTATAAAGCATTTGAAACACGATTCCCGACAAATATGAAGTATTTTGCATTGTTAATTCCAATTTTAATATTAATGGGTGCAAATTTAACTTTAATTGGTGCCGGTAGTCATCTGGTTGGTATAGGATTATTAGAAGGAAAAGCTAATAAATCTATTTCTTATAGTGAATTTTTATTATGGGGATTGCCCTTTGGTTTAGTAATTGGTTTAGTTACTTTTATAGTGACTAAAATAATGTATATGAATATAAGTGAAGACGTACTCTACCATCAAGAAAAATCGCATGAAGAACGAAAGCCTTTTACTCAAATTGAGAAAAGAGCAATTGTATATATCGTCATCACAATAACTATATGGATGACTGAAAATATTCATGGGTTTGAAATTGCTTTTATTACTATGTTGATGGGTATTTGTATGATGCTACCTAGAATAGGTGTGATAACTTGGAAACAAGGTGTTCAAAATATTTCATGGAGTTTAATATTCTTTGTAGCAGGTGCTACGACTTTAGGGAATTTGTTGGTCACTTATAAAGTAGTGGATTATATACAAGATCATTTGTTAAATTATTTATCTCAATTTCAAACTTTAAATGAATTCGCTATACTTAGTATAATAGTGATTATCACTGTTACTTCACATTTGTATATTACAAGTCATACGACACGGGCAATTGTTTTTGTACCAGTATTTTTATTATTTAGTGAAATGTTTAATTTAAATCCAGTCGCAGTAGTGTTTATTACTTTAATTGGAACGAATTATTGTGTAACATTTCCAGTTTGCTCAAAAGCATTGCTATTATTTTATGAACAAGATGAAAAACCATTTAAAAATCGAGATTTAATGAAAATAAGTGTTATATTAATGCCAACTTATATATTATTGATGATATTTAGTTATTATATATGGTGGCAATTTACAGGACTTTCACTTAGATAGGAGACAAAATAATGGAGAAAATATTAGTTGTCGAAGATGATGAAAAAATTGCACGTGTTATACAATTAGAACTAGAATATGCAAATTATAAAATTGATATTGCACACACAGGTAAATCAGCATTAGAACGTTTAGAAACTGAAAATTTCGACCTTATTTTATTAGATGTTATGATTCCAGAACTAAATGGATTAGAAGTATTAAGACGCGTAAGAGAACAAAATGAAGACGTTAAAATTATAATGCTGACAGCACGTGATGCAGTTATGGACAAAGTTAGTGGCTTAGATTCTGGTGCTAATGATTATATGACAAAGCCATTTGAAATTGAAGAATTACTCGCTCGTATTCGTGTTCATTTGAAAGAAAAAAGTACTTTAAAAGTACAAAATGAAGACGACAATGCATCCACTTATAGATATTTATCAATTTATAAATCAAGACGTGAAGTCTATATTGATAAGGAATCAATTAATTTAACACAAAAAGAATATGACTTATTAATTTACTTTCTAGAAAATAAAAATCAAGTGTTAACGAGAGAGCAAATTATAGAAGCAGTATGGGGTTATGACTATTATGGCGATACAAATGTTATCGATGTTTATGTCCGATATTTAAGAAAAAAACTTGATATAGATACAGAGTCTATTATAACTAGCGTTAGAGGAATAGGATATATATTAAAGGATTGATATTATGAAATTAGGAACCAAGATCCAATTATACACAACAGTAATGATTGTTATAGTAGTGATATTAATCAACTTAGTAGTATATTTTGTGTATCAAAAAATTTCATTAGATTCAGAAGTGACTCAATTAGAAAGTCGCGGAATAAATATAATGAAAGAATTACAAAATACAACTAGAGAAAATGTAAATACTGAAGCGGTATTACAATCTTATTTACTCTCTGACGGATATATTACTTTAGTAAACAAAAATGACAAAAAAGTAATTCAAATTTCGACAGATGTAAACTACAAAAATATTGGCGAACCATTTAAAAATGAACAGTATAAGAAAGTGGTTAATAAGAAAGGTAATCACTTTGCAATGGTATCACTACCGATTATTTGGAAAAACGGTGAAGTCAGTAATTTACAAATTTACGAAAATATTAATTTCAAATATGAAACCTTTGATATATTAAAAGGCATATTAATTGTATCTACTTTTATTATACTAATTGTTATATTTTTATTAAATCGAATTATTACTCAGATTATATTGAAGCCGATTAATGAACTTATAATAAAGATGAATAAGACAAAAGAAACAAAACATTACACGACTATTGGTATTAATAAAGATGATACGAAAGAATTAAAAGAATTATCACAAACATTTAACGATATGATGCTTTATTTAAAAGATCATGATGAAAAGCAACAAGCTTTTATTCTAAATGCTTCTCATGAATTAAAAACCCCAATCACGGTTATTAGTTCATATAGTGAAATGTTAAAACGATTTGGGAAAACTCGTGAAGATATTTTAGAAGAGGGTATAGATACGATTAATGATGAAGCAAAACGTTTAAAATATTTAACTGAGCAAATGTTGGATTTAGCTAAGATAGAGAGAACGTATCATGATTTACCACTAGAGAAAATTAATTTATATAAAGAAATCTATATTTTAGTTAAACGCCTAATGGCAGTATATAAACGAAAAATTAATTTATCTGCTGAAAATCAACATATAGAAGGACTTGTGAATAAAGAAAGTTTCACACAAATTATGACTATATTTTTAGATAATGCATACAAATATAGTCAGAGTCATATTGATATTAATATTTTAACAATTGAAGATCATGTTCAAATACAAATTAAAGACTATGGATCAGGTATTCCAGAACAAGATTTAGAGAAAATTTTTACGCGCTTTTATAGAGTTGATAAAGCAAGATCAAGAGAATCTGGTGGATCTGGATTAGGTCTTTATATTGCGAAAGAATTAGCATTGAAAAATCATATTGATATTAAAGTTGATAGTGAAATGAACAAAGGTACTCAATTTACACTTATTTTAGAGAGGGTGAAATAATTTGAAAATAGCAACAAAACACATCCTTGTTTTGTTAGCATCTACACTATTTATAGTATTAAGCGTCATTATTTATATGAAAGCAAATGAAAAATTAATGAAGAAAGAAGAAGTAGAAAAGTTTGTTACTGATCGATATAAAGGGAATATTGAAGATATTTCGCTTTCTGATGATGAATCATCATTCCATGTTAATATTAAAGATAGTAATAAAGTGTATTCTTTAGATATTGATCGTAAGAAAGAGGTTATTAAAAACGTAAAATCAAAAACGATTAAAAATAAAGAGCAGTCTAATAATAAAGAAAAAAAGCAAAAAGAAAATCCTAGAAAAAAAGAAAAGAAATCATTAATCAGTGAAAAAGAAGCAAAACAAATCTCACATCAAAAAGTTGGCGGAAAATTTATAGATATAAAGAAAAATACAAATACATCGCCTAATACGTATACAATAACTCAATATGTAGATGATGATGAAGGTGCGGTTGTAACTGTTAATGCAGTAAGTGGTAAAATAAATTCTGTCTCATGGTTTAATATTGAACAACCACAATTAGAATATAATGCTCCAAAGACAGATGAAAGGCAAGAAGCACAAACAAATAATGGATATTATTATGAACAAGATGATGACTTTGACGATGATGATGAAGATGATGATTAAATTTCTATCATAAAAACATTTGTTAAATATAATCTTGGTATATTTGATAGAAGGAATTGACGATAACCACTTTAGCAATCATTATTTTTGTATTAACACTGACTTTCGTTATTTGGCAACCGAAAGGACTAGATATCGGTGTAACAGCTTTTATTGGTGCATTAATTGCCATTATAACTGGTGTTGTACAAATAGAAGATATATTTGAAGTGACTAGCATTGTTTGGAATGCAACATTGACATTCATAGCGATAATTATCATTTCGCTTATTCTTGATGAAATTGGTTTCTTTGAATGGTCTGCGATTCATATGGTTAAAGCCTCTCGTGGAAATGGTGTAAAGATGTTCATTTATATCATGATATTAGGTGCAATTGTTGCGGCATTTTTTGCGAATGATGGCGCAGCTTTGATACTTACGCCTATTGTATTGGCAATGGTACGTCATCTAGGATTTAATAAGAAAATTATTTTTCCTTTTGTGATAGCAAGTGGATTTATAGCAGATACTACTTCGTTACCATTCACAGTGAGTAATTTAGTTAATATTGTTTCTGCAGACTATTTTAATATTGGCTTTGTTGAATATTTCTTACATATGTTCATACCGAACATATTCTCGTTATTGGCCAGTATTGCTGTATTGTGGTTATTCTTTAAATCGTCAATACCACGCACTTTTGATGATCATCATTTAAAACAACCAAAAGAAGCAATTAAAGATTTGAAACTGTTTCATATGTCATGGGTTATACTATCCATATTACTCATCGGATATTTTATCAGTGAGTTTGTACACATACCCGTATCAATTATTGCAGGTATAGTAGCCATTATATTTGTATGGTTTGCTAGAAAATCTCTTGCAGTTCATACTAAAAAAGTGCTCAAAGGTGCACCATGGAATATAGTCGTATTCTCAATTAGTATGTATTTAGTTGTCTTTGGACTTAAAAATGTAGGTATCCTTGCAATTTTAAGTCATATACTAACAGACATTTCTCAACATGGATTATTTGCAAGTATTATGGGGATGGGATTTATAGCAGCATTTTTGTCATCGATTATGAATAACTTACCAACCGTTCTCATAGATGCACTCGCTATCCATCAATCAGATGTTATTGCTCCGCTTAAAGAAGGCATGATTTATGCAAATGTTATCGGTTCAGATCTCGGTCCGAAAATTACACCTATCGGTTCATTAGCAACATTATTGTGGCTACATGTATTGTCACAAAAAGGTGTTAAAATACCTTGGGGCACATACTTTAAAACAGGTATCATCATAACGATACCCGTATTATTTATTACATTAGTAGGTTTGTATGTAACATTGTTAATCTTTTAAAAAACAGTTAAGATAGGAAGCTATCTTAACTGTTTTTCCGTTTACGATATTGTAAAGGTGTCATAAAATAGAATTGCTTAAATACTTTGATAAAATGTGATGTTGTTTTATAACCAACTCGTCTACTAATGTCTTCAATTGTCATTGTGTTATCAAGAAGCAATTCGCTACTTTTTTCAATTCTTATTTCATGTAAATATTGCATAATTGTTTGATGTGTAACTTGTTTGAATAGTATTGATAAATGAAATTTTGAACCGTGACATTGGTTACAAATTTCATCTAATGTAAGATTTAAATGATAATTTCGATGAATGAAATTTTTTATTTGTAATACCCATTCTTCATCTTCTAATAATTGACCTGTTGGATTACACTTTTTACAAGGACGATAACCATTTTCTATAGCTTCGTGATAGTCTCGATATATTGAAACATTTTCTTTATTAGGTAATTTAGCATTGCATGAAGGTTTACAGAATATCATTGTCGTCTTAACTGCATATACAAAATCATCATTCGCTAATTTATTGTTTGTTTTAATGTCTTGCCATCTTTTCTCAGTTAAATACATTGCCAAATTTATCACCTCAAAAATATCATAACATATAAAAATATCCTTATATTGCTATCTAATTATGAAAACGACTATTTATATTGAGTTTACAAATAAATTCATTTAAACTTTCACCAAAGGAGGTAGACGATGAAAATAATTTATCATGGTATTCTTAAGCATCTTAATAAACAACTCGATATTTATGCAAGTGATGAGGGTCTCATATTTGTAGGTTCTTTTGATAAAGAAAATGAAATACATCAGTTTATTTCAAATATAGATATTAAAGAAAATCAAGACAAAGTAAAACCATATATCGACCAATTGAATGAATATTTTAATGGCACAAGAAAAACTTTTGACTTAAAAATAGATATACAATCCACACCGTTTAACGAAACCGTGTGGCAAGCGTTGACCACAATACCATATGGAGAAACAATAACTTATTCAGATTTAACCAATAAAATTGATAAACCAAACGCAGTTAGAGCTGTTGCATCAGCAGTCGGTAAAAATCCATTAAACATTGTGATACCTTGCCATCGTGTTATAGGCAAAGACGGACAACTAAGAGGCTATAGAGGCGGACTTGAAATGAAGCAATCATTATCAGAATTAGAGTCAAGACACACCCATTTATCATAAATAATGTGGTGTGTTTTCTATTATCATTTCGTGTATGATAATAGTAAGAGATGATTGGGGGTTCAATATATGAGTAGTGATGATAATAGTAGGAAAGTCATTTTAGATTTAGCTGTTACATTAGATGGGCTTATAGAAGGCGAAAATGGCGAGATTGACTGGTGTATTATGGATCCTGAAATGAATTTTGATGATTTTTTAAATCAAGTCGATACAATCTTTTATGGAAGAAAAAGTTACGAAGCATGGGGAGATTTTCAACCGAGTTTAGAAGATTCAGAAGAAGACAAATTAATGTGGAAAAACATACATGCCAAAGAAAAGTATGTCTTTTCAAAGAAATTTAAGTTTGAAGATAAACATGTCAATGTTATTAAAGATAATATCGTAGAACATGTACATGAAATAAAAAGCAAGCCAGGTAAAGATATATGGTTATATGGTGGATCTAGCTTAATTACGACATTTGTAAATTATGGATTAGTAGATGAATATAGACTATCCATACATCCTATAGTTTTAGGAAAAGGAAAACCACTATTTATAGATATAGAAGATAGACAACAACTTAAACTAGTACATTCAAGAAAATTTAAATCAGGTGTTATACAATTAATTTATCATAATGAGTAGTAGTAGACATGTAAATGGGAAGTATACCTTAGCTGGAGATATACTTCCCATTTTTGGAAGATAAGCACTTTTATTGTTGAGTCGAGAATACGGATTCTCTTCAAGTATATAAATATACTTGATATATATAGCATAACGGTTTATTTAGAAAAGTGAAATTTGTGTTATGGATGATGACTTGTTGTGTGACAGTTGATGACATTCATTAAAGTACGAATCATTATTTTTTGATGTATATTTACACTGTAATAAGGGAATAGGTAAGTAAATAGATTGGATACAGTAAAGTTAATCATGAACTACAAATATGACGTATTGGAGTGGTTCTTATGCAAACAATGATTGTTTATTTTGTCGGCTGCTTTATCGGATTTATTGTACATCGTATATTTCAAACTGAAAGTATGTGGATGAATGTCGCTCAATTTTCAATATTTTTCGCATTTATGTATACATTTATTGGTAGATTTATGCCTTCTATTCGAAATTCACTTATTAAAATGGTTCCGAGTAGTATTCCAAATCCAAAAATGATTGTGTATGTAACAGGGTGGTTAGAATTTGTCATTGCGATAAGTGTGTTTATTCCTAAAGTTAATTTTGTATTCAGTGTGATTGGTATTATTTTATGCTTTGTTTTGTTCCCTGGTTATATGAAAGCACATGCTAAAAATATTACTATAGGTGGAAAAGTACCGATGAATATATATTTAAGAGCACTGTTGCAAATATTATTTATTGTTTCATTTATTATCATCTTTAAGCATGCCTAAGATGGGATATAGTGAAGTATTGATGGATAAGTTATGGTATAAAAGTGAAAATATTAAGAGGGGTTAAAATGGAACAAAATGCACTTGTAGGAAAATTACAAAAAAGAAGAAATGATTTAAGTGAATTAGAGAAGAGGGTACTGGATTTTATTTTGAATGATTATACGTCGATAGCTAATATGAATATCGATGATATTGCTGAAAAGTTGTTTGTGTCAACTGCAACTGTAAGTAGATGTTCTCAAAAATTAGGTTATCAAGGCTATAGAGAACTGAAATATGCATTATTACAAAATCAACCTGATTTAAATAAAGTAAACAATGTGCAAAGTTTTGATGTTGAAATGAATGATTTTATGAATGAAAATTTGGCGAACCTCCAGAATACAATGAATGAGATCAATATCCAAGATATAGAAAAAGCAGTAGCTTATATACGAGATGCACGTGTAATAGAAGGTATTAGTGTGGGAGCGAGTTTAGTAAACGGGATTGATTTAAGTAGAAAATTAACGTTTCTAGGTAAAGTAGCACATGCGCGAACGGATTGGGATGAATTAGAAGCGGTAACGCATAATTTAGATCAAGATAGTTTAGCAATTTGTATTAGTTCTAGTGGCGAAACCTCACATATTGTCCGATATGCTGGTCAGTTAAGAGACAACAAAGTACCAATTATTTCTATTGTTAGTAATAGGCATTCCAAATTGGCGCAGCTATCGACCATAACTTTAATTGCTAAAACGAATAGTATCTATATTGGAAATGTAGATTTAAGTTCAAGGCACGCTGCTATGTTTATGATAGATTTTCTATTAATGATGTATGGTAAACAATTATAATGTAACGACATTCATAAGATGTAAGCGCGTCCAAAATGATTATATACTATTGATGCCCCTTTAATACATTTGTATATTTAAATTACATTAATGTATTAAAGGGGTGTTATTAAATATGAGTAAAAAGAAGAAGCAAAGTAATGTGTGGGATTTTCTTCAAAATATGGGGAAGACATTTATGCTTCCTGTAGCTTTATTAGCTTTTATGGGATTGATTTTAGGAATAGGGAGTTCATTTACAAGTGAGTCAATGATTGATGTCTTTCCATTTTTAGAGAATAACATGATACAGCTAGTATTGAAGTTTCTAGCAACAGTTGGGGGATTTGCTTTTACATATTTACCTGTACTATTTGCGATCGCTATACCAATCGGACTTGTTAAACATGAAAAAGGTGTAGCTGCATTCTCAGGGTTTGTAGGTTATACAGTTATGAATTTAACGATTAATTTCTATTTAACTGAGACGCATCAATTAGCCGATACAGATAAATTACAACAAGCTGGACAAAGTATGGTATTAGGTATTCAAACACTCGAAATGGGTGTGCTTGGTGGTATTATTTCTGGTCTTATCGTTTATAAATTACATAATAAATTTAGTTATACACAGTTACCTGACAGCTTTGCGTTCTTCTCAGGTTCAAGGTTTGTGCCAATTGTAACATCTCTCGTATTGGCAGTAGTTGGGTTAATTATACCGATTGTTTGGCCATTCTTCGGCATGATCATTGGAAGTGTTGGTGCACTAATTCAACATTCTGGTGTCTTTGGACCATTTTTATTCGGTGCTGGTGAAAGGTTATTATTACCATTCGGTTTACATCATATTTTAGTATCTATGGTTAGATTTACTGAAGTTGGTGGTCATTCTATTATTGAAGGTAAGGATGTATTTGGCGCATTAAATATTTTTTATGCGCAATTACAAAATAATTTACCAATATCTCCAAATGTAACAGCATTCTTATCACAAGGTAAGATGCCTACATTTATGTTTGGTTTACCTGCTGCAGCTTTAGCAATTTATCACGCAGCGCCTAAAAAGAATAGACATAAAATTAAAGGTCTCTTAATTTCAGGATTTGTAGCGACATTTGTTACAGGTATCACGGAACCAATTGAATTTTTATTTTTATTCATTAGTCCATTGCTTTGGATCTTCCATGTCATCATGACAGGTTTAGGATTTATGGTTATGAATATTCTAGGTGTGACAATTGGTAATACAGATGGCGGCGTACTAGACTTTCTAATATTTGGCGTCATGCAAGGTAGTTATACGAAATGGTGGCTTGTCATAATTGTTGGATTAATATGGTTTGTTATCTATTATTTAGTGTTCAAGACAGTTATTTTGAAATTCGACTTAAAAACACCAGGTAGAACTGTTGAAAAGAACGATAAAAATGAAAGTAATTCGACACAAAATCGTACAAATCAAACAGACGAAATGGCTTCTGATATGCTTCAAGCGATTGGCGGTTCTAGTAATATTATAAGCATCGATAACTGTATTACACGTTTAAGATTAGTGCTGGAAGATGCAGAAATTGTTGATGATGAAAAGCTAAAAGAACTTGGTGCATTAGGTGTCGTACATTTAGATAAACAAAATGTACAGATTATCATCGGAACGAGAGTAACAACTGTCCGAAAACAATTAGATGCCATTATTTAAGTTAAGAAGGGATTTTTGTAATGTATAATTTTGATAAGGTGATTGATAGAACAGGGACAAATTGTACTCAGTGGGATTATGTTCAAGACCGTTTTGGGCAAAGTGACTTGTTGCCATTCACAATTTCAGACACAGACTTCGCGCTACCACATACAATTATGGAACATTTAAATAGACGTATGAAGCATCCAATATTCGGTTATACGAGATGGAATCATACAGACTTTAAATCAACCGTTATGAATTGGTATAAAAGCCGTTTTAATACGGAAATTGATGAAGATTGGATTTATTATACACCAACTGTGATATATGCAGTTTCACAGCTAATTCATATGAAATCTAATTTGAACGATGGTGTGATCATTCAAACACCAGCATATGACGCATTTTATAATGTGATTAAAGAGAATCATCGTACAGTTGTGGAGAACCAACTTTTCTACGAAGATGGTTATTATACAATTGACTTTAAACAATTAGAGATGCAATTAGCGAAACCTGAAAATAAAATTTTGTTATTATGTTCTCCTCATAACCCAACAGGTAGAGTATGGATTGAAGATGAACTGACTACAATCATTAAACTATGTCAGGAACATCATGTTTATATCATTTCTGATGAAATTCATATGGATATCGTTCGAAAGGGTAACAACCACATTCCAATACTGGATAAAAGTACAAATGATATAGCAATTGTGACAAGTGGTAGTAAGACTTTTAATTTTCCAGGTCTACTTTTTGCGTATACTTTAATTCCTAATAAAGAAGATGGGGATGCATTTTTAAATCATTTGAAAAAGCAAGATGGTTTATCATCACCAAGCATTATGGGGATGGAAGCTACGATAGCAGCATATGAAAAAGCGAGTGATTGGGTAGATGCTTTAAACGAATATTTAGATGACAATATACATGCAGTTCAATCATTCTTAAAAGAGCACATACCAGAAATAAAAGTTGTCTATCCAGAATCAACATATCTTATATGGTTAGATGTTTCAGATTTAAATATGACGATGGATGAATTGCAATACCGACTTATTAACATAGGCAAAGTTGCGATAATGGATGGACAAACATATGGCGGTAACGGTCAGCACTTTTTAAGGTACAATGTTGGATGCCCAAAGTCTAAAGTATTAGAAGGATTAGAGCGACTAAAGTTAAGTATTGAAACATAATATATTTATATCGAGTGATTATCTTTTTAAGCATTCAAGCATGTGCTATAATGTACTAATGTATATAGAGAGATGAGAATGTTAAGAGGTGAAAGATATGAGTATTCGTTCTGAACGAGTAGGCGAACAAATGAAAAAAGAATTAATGGATATCATCAACAATAAACTTAAAGATCCAAGAGTTGGATTTTTAACAATTACAGATGTAGAACTTCCAGGAGACTTATCACACGCTACAGTTTATTTAACTGTATTAGGTTCTGATAAAGAAAAAGAAGATACATTTAAAGGTTTAGAAAAAGCAAAAGGCTTTATTAAATCAGAATTAGGTAATCGTATGAAATTGCGTATTTTACCAGAATTGCATTTTGAATATGATGAATCAATCGATTACGGTAATAAAATTGAACGCATGATTCAAGATTTAAATCGTAATGATTAATCCAAATTTAGGCTAAGACACAATAAAATGTCTTGGTCTTTTTTTGATTAGAGGGGCTGTAACTACCATTATTCTGAATTGTGGAAATAAGAACGCGCTAACTACCATTATTCCGAATTCTGGTAATTAGAGTGACCCCTTCGTTAGGGACATTACTCGGAATTCTGTCCCCAAGCACTCGCGCATTTTTTATGAAATTGAGTTATTTCTTCTTTTTATGAATATTTTCATGTAAAATTAAAAAGAATAGAAACATTATGGAGGTCGTAAATTTGGATGGCATTCTAGCAATTCATAAGGAAGTTGGTATGACAAGTCATGACGTCGTATTTAAACTTCGTAAAATTTTAAAAACAAAAAAAGTTGGCCATACTGGAACTTTGGATCCTGAGGTATGTGGTGTACTACCGATTTGTGTTGGGAAAGCGACGCGTGTGAGTGATTATGTGATGGAAAGTGGCAAATCATACAGAGCTGAAGTAACGATTGGTGTTAGTACAACGACTGAAGACCAAACTGGTGAGATTGTAGATCAGAAGCGTGTTGATCAAAATTTATGGGACAAAGATGAAATTATTGCGACTTTAAAACAATTAGAAGGTGACATAGAACAAATTCCACCTATGTATTCTGCTGTTAAAGTTAATGGTAAGAAATTATATGAATATGCTAGACAAAATATTGAAATTGAACGTCCTGTAAGAAGGGTACATATTAACAGTATTAATTTAATTTCTGATATTATTTATGAGAATGATATTTGTAAATTTGAAATTGAAGTTGAATGTGGCAAAGGGACATATATTAGAACGTTAGCAACTCAAATTGGTGCGTTACTAAATTATCCTGCACATATGTCTCATTTAATTAGATTGAAAAGTGGCGGTTTTACTTTAAATCAGGCTATTAAATTAGATGACTTAAGAGAAATTGTTGAGCAAGATAAGTTACAAGATGTGATTCTTCCATTAGAATATGGATTGAATGGTTTAACGAAAATTACCGTACATGATAAAAATATCGTAACGCGTATTCAGAACGGACAAAAAATAGAAAAATCTTTAATAGATGAAAGTAAACATGATGGCGAATTTGTTGTTTGGTATGAAGACAAAGCGATTGCTATTATGGATACTTATGATAAAAATGAAACACTTTATAAACCGAAAAAAGTTTTTCTTTAAAGGAGTATATAGATGGAAGTTATAGAAATTACACACCCAATTAAATCTAAACAATTTGTAAATGAAAATATTGCTTTAGCTATCGGTTTTTTTGATGGTATACATTTAGGTCATCAACAAGTTCTTAAAAAAATGATTAAAGTAGCTAAAGATAAACATTTAAAAAAAGCTGTTATGACATTTGATCCACACCCCTCAGTTGTCTTAAATCCTGAAAAGAAAAGAACAACGTATTTAACACCTATTGCAGATAAAATTGAAGCAATTGAAAAGTTAGGCGTAGATTACTGTTTCGTCGTTAACTTTTCTTCTACATTTGCAGATGTGTCTGCGGATGATTTTATTGACCAATATTTTATTCAAAATCATGTGAAAGCTGTTATTGCTGGTTATGATTTCAGTTTTGGTAAATATGGAAAAGGAAATATGGCATCATTACAAGAGAATGATTATCCATTTGATGTATTTGTCGTATCTAAGCAAACATTACATGAGGATGAAAAAATCTCAACTACGAATATTAGAACATCACTTGAATTAGGAGAAATAGAAGCTTGTAATTTAGCTTTAGGACGCCCATATGTTATTAAAGGTATGGTTGTTCAAGGCGAAAAAAGAGGGCGTACGATTGGTTTTCCTACAGCTAATGTTGAACCAAGCGATGACTATGTATTACCTAGAAAAGGTGTTTACGCTGTAACATTATTAATTAAATCAAGAGATAAGTCATATAAAGGTGTGTGTAACGTTGGTGTGAAACCAACATTCCATGATCCATCTGTTTCTCAAATAAGTATTGAAGTTAATATCTTTGATTTTGAAGAAAGTATATATGGTGAGCGTGTAGAAGTATATTGGCACCATTTTATTAGACCAGAACAAAAATTTGATGGCATAGATGCACTTGTTAATCAAATTAAGCAAGATAAAGAAGAAGCAAAAGCGTTATTATCACTTGAAAGAACATAAAGAGTTATGTATAATGATTTGAGTGCCTAATCCTTGGCTTATCGACACTCCGACGATCAGCTCAGGTTTACGGTGAATACAATTATAGGAGGGAAATTGACAATGGCAATTTCACAAGAAAGAAAAAACGAACTAATCGAACAATACCGCGTACATGAAACTGATACTGGTTCTCCAGAAGTACAAATCGCAGTTTTAACAGCAGAAATCACTGCTTTAAACGAAC
The DNA here is from genome assembly GCF_022386965.1 of Mammaliicoccus sp. B-M6. Taxonomy (NCBI): domain Bacteria; kingdom Bacillati; phylum Bacillota; class Bacilli; order Caryophanales; family Staphylococcaceae; genus Mammaliicoccus; species Mammaliicoccus sp. B-M6. The sequence goes on along the minus strand of NZ_JAJNHJ010000010.1, from coordinate 19,085 downwards.
ATTTACGTACTCACAAGAAAGACCATCATTCACGTCGTGGATTATTAAAAATGGTTGGTCGTCGTAAACATTTATTAACATATTTACGTGAAAATGATGTTCAACGTTACCGTGATTTAATTAAATCATTAGGATTACGTCGCTAATCGTAATTTCAATCGAAGGAAATCAATCAGATTTCTTTCGATTTTTTTATAAATAAATATAAAAAATATGTGTATAATGGTATGATATAAGAGATTAAGTGTATGAGAGGAGATTCATAAATGTCTCAAGAGAAGAAAGTCTTTAAGACAGAATGGGCAGGAAGTCCATTAATAATTGAAACAGGCCAATTAGCAAAACAAGCTAATGGTGCAGTATTAGTAAGATATGGGGATACAGTTGTATTATCAACAGCAACTGCATCAAAAGAACCTAGAAATGTAGACTTTTTCCCATTAATGGTTAACTATGAAGAAAAAATGTATGCTGCAGGAAAAATTCCTGGTGGCTTTAATAAACGTGAAGGTAGACCTGGTGAAGATGCTACTTTAACAAGTAGATTAATTGATAGACCAATTCGTCCATTATTCCCTAAAGGATACAGACATGATGTTCAAGTTATTTCTATCGTAATGAGTGTTGATCCAAACTGTTCACCAGAAATGGCAGCTATGATCGGTTCTTCAATGGCATTATCTGTATCAGATATTCCATTTGAAAGACCAATTGCAGGTGTAAACGTAGGATTAGTAGACGGCGAATTTGTTATCAATCCAGATGTTGAACAAAGAGAAGTTTCTTTATTGGATTTACAAGTAGCGGGTCATAAAGATGCGATTAACATGGTTGAAGCGGGTGCTAAAGAAGTAACTGAAGAAACAATGTTAAATGCTATTTTATTTGGTCATAAAGAAATTCAAAGATTAGTTGAATTCCAAGAAGCTATTATTGAAGATATTCAACCTGAAAAAGCTGAATTTATACCAGTTGAAATTGAAGCTTCATTTGAAGAAACAGTTCGTGCTAAAGCAGAAGCTTTAGATATTATTTCAGCAATCAGAACTGAAGAAAAACAACAAAGAGATATCAATATTTCTGCAGTTAAAGAAGAAGTTCTAAATGACTTTACTAATGAAGAAGATCCAGATAACGAAGAAGTTCTTAAAGATGTAAGTAAAGTATTAGATGCACTTGTAAAAGAAGAAGTGCGTCGTTTAATTACTGAAGATAAAGTAAGACCAGATGGACGTAATCCTGAAGAAATCAGACCTTTATCTTCTGAAGTTGGATTATTACCAAGAGCACATGGTTCAGGTTTATTTACACGTGGACAAACTCAAGCATTTTCAGTTGCGACTTTAGGTGCATTAGGTGAATACCAAATCATTGATGGTCTAGGTACAGAAGAACAAAAACGTTACATGCATCACTATAATTTCCCTAACTTCTCAGTTGGTGAAACAGGACCAGTAAGAGCGCCAGGACGTCGTGAAATTGGTCACGGTGCATTAGGTGAACGTGCATTATTACAAGTTATTCCAGATGAAAAAGAATTCCCTTATACAATAAGAGTTGTTTCTGAAGTACTTGAATCAAATGGCTCATCATCACAAGCTTCAATTTGTGGTTCAACTTTAGCATTAATGGATGCAGGTGTGCCAATTAAAGCACCTGTTGCAGGTATTGCAATGGGCTTGATTACTAAAGATGACAACTACACAATTTTATCTGATATTCAAGGTATGGAAGATGCACTAGGTGATATGGACTTTAAAGTTGCAGGTACAGAAAAAGGTATCACTGCTATTCAAATGGATATTAAAATAGATGGTTTAAGTGAACAAATCTTAAAAGAAGCACTTGAGCAAGCAAGAATTGGTAGATTATATATCTTAAATCATATGCTTGAAACATTGAGAGAACCTAGAGAAGAACTTAGCCAATATGCACCTAAAATTGAAATTATGCATATTAAACCAGATAAAATTAGAGATGTTATTGGACCTGGTGGTAAGAAAATCAATGAAATCATTGATGAAACAGGTGTTAAATTAGATATCGAACAAGACGGTACAGTATTTATCGGATCTAAAGATAAAGAAATGATTGACCGTGCTAGACAAATTATTGAAGATATTACAAGAGAAGCTGAAGTCGGAGCAATTTATATGGCAACAGTTAAACGTATTGAAAAATTCGGTGCATTTGTTGAAATCTTCCCAGGTAAAGATGCACTTGTTCATATTTCTCAATTCTCTAACGAAAGAGTTAACAAAGTTGAAGATGTAGCTAAAATTGGCGACCAATTCTTAGTAAAAGTAACTGAAATTGACCGTCAAGGACGCGTAAACGCATCACGTAAAGTGTTGTTAAACGAAGAAAAAGAACAAAAATAATAAATGAAATGATTCAGATAGGGACATTGACAATCATTAAAATCTGAAATTTAAAGTGTCAACAAAGTCATAGATTTTGTTGGCATTTTTTATGAGTAAGTAGAATAAGAAGTTACATGACATATGTTAGTAGTGGTATAAATAAGGGTGTCGTTATTAGCGGTTCTGACAAAAGGTGCAAATACTGATACCGTTATTAGCAGTTTTGATACAAAGTGCAAATACTGCGATCATACATGTACATAATACTTCTCAATACTTATAATAAGAAAGCTTTTAATTTAATGATTGCTTCATATAAAATACTTTTATAACCGATACGCCTGAGGGAATCGTACAAGTCGAAGACTACAGGCTGAGACTGTACCCTAGGCAAGAGAGGTTATGAAAGTATGTATGTCTACTAATAAAGGGACATTGACGTGTCCCTATTTATTTTGAGGTGAATAAATATGGCTGATTTACAACGACTGAATAATGGAACGACTGTGATTTTTGAAGAAGTTCCAAACAGTGAAACAATTAGTGTAGGTGTTTATGTCAATACTGGAACGGGTGACGAAGGTGATTATCCTGAAGGTATTGCTCATTTTATGGAACACATGTTGTTTAAAGGTAGTGAACACTATACAAGACAGCAATTATCAAACGAATTTGATAAAATTGGCGGCTATAACAATGCATATACGACAAAAATGTATACGTGTTATTTCTGTAAAACATTAAAAAGATTTGAACATAAAGCAATTGATTTACTTATAGATATGGTTAAAAACCCGTTATTTCTTGAAGAAGAAATTGTTCGTGAGAAAAAAGTTATTTTAGAAGAAATTAAAATGATTGAAGATACACCAGAAGAATGGTTAATGGATAAATTGGAACATGAAATTTATAAAGACCAACCATTAGGACGAATGATCCTTGGTACGCCTGATAGTGTCAATCAAATTAATAGAGATACATTAGTTGATTTCCATAAAAAATATTATCAAAGTAATCGATTAATTGTTTCAGTTGCGGGTGCTTATAGCGAATCTATGAAAGAAATATTGCTTAAGCAATTATCTGATGACATTGAAATACCGCTTGATCAACAAGAACAAGACATGACTTTTATTGAGAAGAAAGAAACTTATTATAAAAATGAGCTAGAGCAAACGCATTTTATGAGAAGTTATGATGCACCAAGTTATAATGATGAACACTATTATGCAACGAATATATTGAACACGATTTTAGGCGAAACAATGAGCTCTAAATTGTTCCAAGTTCTAAGAGAAGAACATGGATTATGTTATAATGTTTACTCAGATTTCCAAAGTTTTCACAATGATGGCTTGCTGACAATTTATGTAGCAACTGATAAAGAAAATGTTGATGCATCTAGTGAACTTATTACTGAAGTGCTTGAGTCATTATTAAGTGATGGTATTACACAGAATGAATTAGATGATGCTAAAAGCCATATTATCACAAGCTTTTTAATGGCGTCTGAATCTAACCAAAATAAAATGACGAGAAATGCACGTTCAATCATGTTTCATAATGAATTAATTACGAATGAGCAGTTCGAGCACGAGATTAATCAAATACAGTTAGCAGATATTAAATCAGCTACGAAAAGATTACTAGATGCACCTTATTCTGAGTTTATTTTGACAGAGAAATCATAAAGTTATGACCTGATATAAAAATTATTGTCTTCCTTAATTTAAAATATGTATAAGACTGTTGTATGTGCTTGTATAATCGATTATATAAATGGTATGATTAAATAAATATATTATGGACGGGACTACATTTAGGAGGAACAATTTTGAGTTTAATAAAAAAGAAAAATGATAAAATTCGTATCATACCACTCGGTGGTGTAGGAGAAATTGCAAAAAACATGTATATCGTTGAAGTGGACGAAGAAATGTTCATGTTAGACGCTGGTTTAATGTTTCCAGAAGATGAAATGTTAGGTGTAGACGTTGTTATACCAGACATACAATATGTTATTGAGAATAAAGATAAACTTAAAGGTATCTTTTTATCACACGGACATGAAGATTCTATCGGTGCTGTAAGTTATATACTTGAAAAGCTTGATGCACCAGTATACGGATCAAGATTGACGATCGCATTAGTTAAAGATCATATGAAAGCAAGAAAAATCAATAAAAAAGTACGTTATTATACAGTAAATAAAGATTCTGTCATGAGATTTAAAAACGTTAACGTGACATTCTTTAATACAACACATTCTATCCCAGATAGTTTAGGTGTATGTATCCATACATCATATGGTGCAATCGTTTATACTGGAGAATTTAAATTCGACCAAAGTTTACAAGGTGCCTATGCACCAGATATCGCTAAGATGACTGAAATTGGTCAAAATGGCGTATTTGCGTTGATAAGTGATTCAACAGAAGCGGAAAAGCCTGGCTATAACGTTCCTGAAAATGTAATCGAGAGTCATATGGTTGATGAATTTGCAAAAGCAAGCGGACGCATTATCGTGTCTTGTTATGCATCTAACTTTATTCGTATTCAACAAGTGTTGAATGCGGCTAGTAAATTAAACCGTAAAGTTTCATTCTTAGGACGTTCTTTAGAAAGTTCTTTCAATGTTGCACGTAAATTAGGATACTTTAATATTCCAGAAAATCTTTTAGTACCTGTGCATGACATTAGTAAATATCCTAAAAATGAATTAATTATTATTGCTACAGGTATGCAAGGTGAACCAATTGAAGCATTAGGTCAAATGGCTCAACAAAGACATCCTATTTTAAATATTTTAGAAGGCGATAATGTTTATATTTCTACAACAGCTTCTGCTAATATGGAAGTGATTATTGGTCAAACTTTAAATGAATTAGTTAAAGCTGGCGCACACATTATGCCTAATAACAAAAAAACACATGCATCTAGTCATGGTTGTATGGAAGAACTTAAAATGATGCTTAATTTAATGAAACCTGAATACTTCATTCCAGTACAAGGTGAATTTAAAATGCAAATCGCACATGCGAAATTAGCAGCTGAAACAGGCGTAGACCCTGAGAAAATTTTCTTACTAGAAAAAGGTGACGTTGTTAACTTTGATGGCGAAAAAATGATTGCTAATGAAAAAGTTACAGCTGGTAACGTATTAATTGACGGTATCGGTGTTGGAGATGTAGGTAATATTGTTTTAAGAGACAGACACTTATTAGCTGAAGATGGTATATTTATTGCTGTTGTAACTTTAGATCCTAAAAATAGAAAAATCGTTGGTGGACCTGAAATTCAATCACGTGGATTCGTTTATGTTAGAGAAAGTGAAGAATTATTAAATGACGCTTCAGAAAAAGTCCGTGAAATTGTTGAAGAAGGTTTACTTCAAAAGAAAATTGAATGGTCTGAAATGAAACAAAATATGCGTGATAAACTCGGTAAGTATCTATATGAACAAACGAAACGTCGCCCGATGATTATTCCAATTATTTCAGAAATCTAATGAATTGTTTTATGGATGATTTTTAACAGTCAAGAGATGAGACTAAATTCTATATCAATATAATGGGTTTTTCCATCTCGGCAAAGATGAACAAATAATGTGTCTTACACGCTATTTGTTCATTAACTGCCTACATACTATATGAGGCTGAGACATCTATTTATGTCCCAGCCTCTTTTTGCATTATAGATAAGGAGGCTATTTCAAAAATGGTACAAAAGAAGAAGCCAGCAACACGTAAAAGAAAAACAACACGTGGCAAGAAAAAGCAAAAAGATAATACATTAAAATACGTCATACAGATGATTGTGTTGTTTTTACTCGTGTTAGGTATTTTTCAATTAGGATTTATAGGTTTAATGATTGATAGCTTCTTTCATTTCTTATTTGGATTCTCAAAATATTTCACCTATATACTGATAGCGATTATTTCACTATTAATAACAGTGAATGGTAAATTAAAATTCACAAGAAGAGTAAATGGATTGCTCGTCTTTCAAGTAGCATTGCTATTCATTATGCAGTTAGTATTATATTTCAAAGATCCATCGTTTAAAACGTTTAAGACAACCTTGAGTGAAACATATTCAAGTTTAGAACGAAATGCATTTTACTTTAACGGTGGTGGTTATATTGGTTATTATGCGTTTAATGTCATAAGCAAGCTTATTTCTGTCTTTGGATATAGTTTATTAACGATACTCGTTTTACTATCTAGTGTTATTTTAATCATGAAGAAAAGACATCGTGATATTACGAAATCAGCATTTGATATGGCACAAAGTAAAACTAAATCAAAAATGACAAATCTTGAACAAAAAAGAGAAGAGAAGGCGAAAGCTAAACAACTAGAAAAAGAGAAGCGTCAAAAAGAGCAGCCTAAAGACGTTTCACATTTAGAAGAAGTCGAACCAGTTCAAGAAATTTCTAAAAATGACCAACTACAAACTAATGAAGAAATTCCAATCTTTGAATCACAAGAAAAGTTAGCTGCTAAAAGAGCACAACAACCTAAACAAACGGTTCAAAAAGAGCATGAAAATCATGAACCTGAAATGAACGAGTCAACAATAGATGAAACTGAGAATTTAAATTATAAATTACCACCGATTACGATTTTAATCGACCCACCTAAATCACAATCAGTGTCTAAAAAGACTGTTCAAGAAAAAGGGAAACTACTTGAAGCTACATTAAGAAACTTTAATGTTGATGCGAAAGTGACTCAAATTAGGATTGGACCTGCTGTTACGCAATACGAAGTACAGCCAGCTCAAGGTGTGAAAGTAAATAAAATTGTTAATTTGAGTAATGATATTGCACTGAATTTAGCAGCAAAAGATATTAGAATTGAAGCACCTATTCCAGGTAAGTCGGCAGTTGGGATTGAAGTACCTAATGAACATATTTCAATGGTAACGCTGAAAGAAGTACTGAATGAGGCAAAACCAACATCAAATAAACTTGAAGTTGCTTTAGGAAGAGATATTTCAGGTGAACCGATTACTGCAGAATTAAACAAATTACCTCACTTACTCGTAGCAGGTGCTACAGGAAGTGGTAAATCAGTTTGTATTAACGGTATTATCACAAGTATATTAATGAATGCTAAGCCACATGAAGTAAAATTAATGCTTATTGATCCGAAGATGGTTGAATTAAATGTGTATAACGGGATACCACATTTATTAACACCAGTTGTTACAAATCCTCAAAAGGCAAATCAAGCATTACAAAAAATTGTATCCGAAATGGAAAAAAGATACGACTTGTTCCAACACGTTGGTGCAAGAAATATTGAAGGATATAATCAATTCATTGAACGTACGAATCAAGAAATGGAAGAAAAACAAGCACAATTACCTTATATAGTCGTCATTGTTGATGAACTTGCTGACTTAATGATGGTTGCTGGTAAAGATGTTGAATCATCCATTATGAGAATCGCACAACTTGCTCGTGCAGCAGGTATTCACTTAATTATTGCAACTCAAAGACCATCTGTTGATGTCATCACAGGTAGTATTAAAGCTAATATACCTTCTAGAATTGCATTTGCAGTAAGTTCTGCAACAGATTCTAGAACAATTTTAGATAGTGGTGGTGCTGAAAAATTACTAGGTAGAGGTGATATGCTATTCTTATCTAGAGATTCTTCAAAACCAACAAGAATACAAGGTGCATTTCTTTCTGATGGTGAAGTTGAATCAGTTGTCCAACATGTTGTTGGAGAACAAACAGCGAACTATGTTAAAGAGATGGAACCTGACGAACCAACTGAAACAAATGAAATGGAAAGTGAAGATGCTTTATATAAAGAAGCATATTTATTTGTTGTAGAAGAACAAAAAGCAAGTGCGAGTTTATTACAAAGAAGATTTAGAATAGGGTATAATAGGGCATCTAGGTTAATGGATGATTTGGAAAGTAATGGTGTTATTGGTCCTCAATCAGGTAGTAAACCTAGACAAGTATTGGTTGATATTTATCAAGACGAATAGGGGGATATTATGTCTACAAATGCAAGTACAAATTTCGTTAAAAATTGGATATTAGAAAAAATTCAAACAGCAGAACTTAAACCGGGAGATGCTATTCCGAATGAGTTTGAAATTAAAAAGTTGTTAAATATAAATTATGATGAAATCGAAAAAGCCATACATGAACTTGTCACGGAACAAATTTTATCTCAAAAAACAGGCGACGTAACAGTGGTGAAACCTACACAACCATATTATTATCCATTAGACGAATTAGTAAGTATTACAAAAATGATAGAAAAAAATGGTGAAGTTGCTGGAACTGAATTTATTAGTTTAGATGAAGAAGTTGCAACTTTAAAAGATATAGAAGTATTAAACTTAGAAAAAGATGCATATATTTCAGTAATTGAAAGAGTACGTACAGCTAATGGCGAGCCAGTCGTTTATTGTTTAGATAAAATTGCTACTGATTTATTTGCATGCAGTGACTACCGATCCAACTCATCTATTCTATCCGCAATTGAAAGTAAAGTAGAATTTAAAATAACACATGCTAATACATCTATAGAATCTATTAGTTATGAACCATATATTAGTGAAATACTGAATTCTGAACCAGATGATGCAATGATGTTATTAACACAAGTTCATTATAACGAACATGGTACACCTGTTCTTTATTCACTAAATTATTTTAAAAGCAGTCTTGTAAAGTTTCGAATTACAAGAAATAGGATATAATAAATATATTGAGAGAAACAAAGTAACAATTGTTGCTTTGTTTCTCTATATACATACATATAAGAGAGGTATCTATTATGATAACAACAGAACATATACAATTATCTTCAAATGACGTTTATGTGATACCAACTGAAAAATTTAAAACAACGACTATCGTTTTTAAATTTGTAGCACCATTAAACAGTGAGACGATTACATCTAGGTCAATTTTAAGTAAATTAATTACACGTGTTACAAAACAATACCAAACTGATAAAGAAATGAATAATTTGCTTGCGGACTTATATGGTGCGCATTTATTTAGCTATGTCAATAAACAAGCTAATAATCATATCATGACAATTGGTATTGAAATCGTAAATGAAAAGTATTTAAATAGTGAACTTCCACTGTTTGAGCAAGCCGTTAAATTATTGCATGAAGTGATTTTCAACCCACTTATTGAAAATGGAAAATTTAACGAAAAATATACGAAGCAAGAAAAATCTTTATTACATAAAAAATTAACTGCAATTGAAGACAACAAATCACAACGTGCATTTATTCAATTTATGAATCATATGTTTGAAGATGAGCCATATAAATATTTAGCTTCAGGTCGACTAGAAGATATTGATAATGTAACGTCTGAATCTTTAGTGAATACATATCATGATTTGTTACATGAGAATGCGATATCTACATATATTATTGGAAATGTTGAATTAGATGAAGTTAAATCATTGTGTCATGAATATTTTAATTTCGATCATAATAGTCAATTAGAGATCGAAACGACATTATTAAAAGATATTAGAGAAGTAAAAGAAATAGTAGATTATACAAAGATTGATCAAGCAAAATTAAATATGGGATATAGGTTCCCAATAACATTCCATTCTAAAGAATATTATTCGTTCTTAGTATTAAATATGTTACTTGGTGGAGATGCTTCTTCTATTTTATTTAGTGAAGTACGTGAAAAACAAAGTTTAGCATATTCAATACATTCTCAAATTGATGCAAGAAATGGATTCTTATATATAGTTGGTGGCATTTCTAAAGATAAAGTACATGTTGCTAAAGAAACAATTTTAAATATATTTAAAGATATTCAACAAGGTGAAATTGAAACAGAGCGACTGACTTTAGCGAAGAAAGTCTTAATCTCACACGCACGAGAAATGTTTGATAAGCAACGACAAATGATTGACTTATTGCATACACATGCCAGATATCAATCCGTTTATAACTATGATGAGTGGATTAAAGAAATTGAATCTATCACTATTGAAGACATTGAAAAGATCGCACAACTTGGACAATTAGATACAATATATATACTGACTGAAGGTGATAACAATGCGTAATCAATATTATAAGCAGATTGATGAAACTGTATTTGAAGAGACTTTAGAGAATGGTTTAAAAGTAGTAGTTATTCCGAAAGCAGGTTTTTCAAAGACTTTTGTGACATATACAACACATTTCGGTTCACTTGATCACACATTTAAGCCACATGGCAAAGATGATTTTGTAACTGTTCCGGACGGGGTTGCACACTTCTTAGAACATAAATTGTTCGAAAAAGAAGACGGGGATGTCTTTACAAGTTTCGCTGAAAATGATGCACAAGTTAATGCATTTACGACATTTGATAGAACAAGCTATTTATTTAGTGCGACAGGAAATGTACACGATAATATTATTCGTTTATTAAAGATGATTGAAAGCCCATATTTTACTGAGAAAACAGTAGAAAAAGAAAAAGGAATTATCGCTGAAGAAATTAAAATGTACCAAGAACAGCCGAATTATAAATTAATGTTCCAAACTTTAGGTGCACTCTATCATAATCATCCTGTACAAGTGGATATAGCTGGATCTGTTGAAAGTATTTATGATATTACGGCTGAAGATTTATATTTATCATATGAAACGTTTTACCATCCAGCAAATATGGTGTTAATCATTGTTGGAGATGTTGATCCTGATGAGACTATACAATTAGTGCGTGAACATGAAGATAAAAGAAATATGAATGAAATGCCACCTATTACGAGAAAAACCATAGACGAACCGACATCTGTCCATACACCATATGTCGAAACGAAAATGGATATTGTGCAAGAGAAATCAATGTTGGCATATAAATTCAAGCCTAATACAATTTCTGATAAAGTTCGCGTCAAAAATGATATGGAAATGATGATTGCTTTAGATTTAATGTTTGGTGAACAAACTGAATTTTATCAATCAAATTTAGAAAAAGAAGTAATTGACGATACGTTTGGTTATCAATTTGCTAACGAAATGACATATAGTTATTTAATTCTAGCTGTGACAACTGATTACCATCATGAATTTAAAGAAGCGGTTAAAGCTGAACTTAAGAAATATATTGAAAATGGATTTGTTCCAGAAGAGTTAGAAAGAGTGAGAAAACAAACTTTAGGGGAAATTGTATCAAGTTTAAATTCTCCAGAATATATTGCGAATCAATATACTAAATTCTATTTCGAAGGTGTCGAACTATTTGAACTTGTAAACATTTTAGAATCTATAACAGTAGAAAGTGTACAAGAAACATTGGCTTCATTAATAGACTTTGATCATGTTGTAGAAAGTCGTTTGGTGAAACAAAATGGCTAGAACATTTATTGTTGGTGGTAGTGGTGACATTGGCTTATCGATTGTTGATGAATGTTTATCACTAGGGCATGAAGTGATACTGCATTATAATCAATCTAATATTAATGAACTCAAACAAAGGTATGCCGGACAACCTGTTACTTTTCTACAATTCGATTTAACAAACAAAGATAATTTACAATCCTTAACATCAATCGGACATATTGATCAATTAATATATGCAGCTGGGCAATCGTCATTTGGTGCGATTCAAGATTTTACAGATGATAATATTGATGTTCAATATAATTTGAATGTATATGCGCTCATAAAAATTGTTCAATTATTTGTTGATGATATTAGAAAGAGTGAAAATGGCAGAATAATCGTTATATCATCTATTTGGGGTGAGACTGGTGCAAGTTACGAAACAATCTATTCAACAATGAAAGCTGCTCAACTTGGTTTTGTTAAATCTTTAGCAAAAGAACTTGCTTTAACATCTATTACAGTAAATGCTATATGTCCAGGTGTCGTTCATGGTAAAATGACAGATGAACTTGATGAAATTACACAAACACAATTAAAAGATGAAATACCACAAGGTCGGTTTGTTCAAACTAAAGAAGTTGCGGCAACTGTGGGATATTTATTAAATCCATTATCTCAAAGTGTGACCGGTCAAGTACTTCGTGTAAACGGAGGATGGTATATTTAATATTGGGGTGGTTATTATGGAAGAAGTCATTAAAAAAGAATGGTACTTAGAATACGATATACAAGTAAATAGAGCAGGTTTATTAGGGGATATCTCTAGTTTGCTTGGTATATTAGGTATTAATATCATAACGATAAATGGTGTCGATCAAGGCCGAAGAGGGCTACTCATTAAGACAGATGATATGAATAAGGTTAAACGTTTTGAAAATATTGTTAAAGAAATTGATGATATCACAATTAAAAAATTACGTACACCAGGCTTAAGAGATCGATTAGCGGTAAGACATGGTAGATATATTAAACGAGATGTTGATGACAAAAAGACTTTTAGATTCGAAAGAAAAGATTTAGGTTTGCTAGTTGATTTTATGGCAGAACTGTTTAAAGAGAACCGTCATAAACTGATTGGTGTGAGAGGTATGCCAAGAGTAGGTAAAACTGAATCGGTTGTTGCCGCAAGTGTGTGTGCCCATAAAAAATGGTTGTTTATTAGTTCAACACTTATTAAGCAAACTGTAAGAAGCTCTTTATTAAAAGGTGAATATAGTGATGAAAATGTTTATATTATTGATGGGGCTGTAACGTCTAAACAAACCGACGAAAAGCATAAACAACTCGTTAGAGAAGTTATGAGTTTACCAACAATTAAAGTAGTAGAACATCCTGATTTATTTGTACAGCGCTCTGAATATAGCCTTGAAGATTTTGATTATATTATTGAACTAAGAGAAACAGAAGACCAAGAAATTACATATGAGCAATTAAATAAAAATGATTTATTTACAAATGACAATATGGCATTTGGAGATGGATTTGGATTTTTTGAATAAATTGTTTGAGGTGAATATATTTGAAATATATTGGAGAAACGTTAAGAAGTAAAAGAGAACAATTAGGGATGACTTTAGTTGAACTTGAAGAAAAAACAAAGATACAACGACCATTTTTAATGATGATTGAAAAGAATGAATTTGAAAATCTACCAAATCCCGATTATACAAGAGGTTTTATAACGAAATATGCTTCGGCAATCAATATGAGTGCACCAGAATTAATTGATAAACATCAAAGTGAGTTGCCTAAAACAGCACCTTCTGCTAAAGAAGCTTTTAGACAGCTTACGCAAGAAAAAAGAAGCCAAACTGAAATATCAGAGAATAAAATGGTAGCTAAACTCATAACACAAATGGTTACGTTCTTTGGTATATGTTTAATTGGATGGATATTATTAATAATTATCATTTAATTATATATAGTATTGATTTATAATAGTATTATTATGCAGTTGTAAGAAAAGAAGGAGAACGAATATGAATATTCCTAATCAATTAACAGTATTACGTGTTATTTTAATACCTGTATTTGTTTTATTTTTACTTGTAGATTTTAATATGGGTGACATGCATTTCTTATTTGGACAAGAAATGAGAATAGAACAATTTATAGCTGGTATTATATTTATTTTAGCTTCTGTTACAGATTGGTTTGATGGCTATTTAGCGAGAAAATGGGAACTTGTTACAAACATGGGGAAATTTTTAGACCCTCTAGCTGATAAATTATTAGTAGCGAGTGCATTAATTGCATTAGTAGAACTTGATAAAGTATCATCAGTTATTGCTATTATCATCATTGCTAGAGAATTTGCTGTAACAGGTCTAAGATTACTTCAAATTGAACAAGGCTTTGTAAGTGCAGCTGGTCAATTAGGTAAAATTAAAACGGCTGTCACTATGGTTGCAATCGTATTTATCCTATTACAAGAACCATTCTCTACTTTATGGCAAATTAATCTTGGGCAATGGCTCATGTATATTGCTACTTTCTTTACAATTCTATCTGGTATAGAGTATTTTTATCATGGTAGAGATGTATTTAAAGGATCAAAATAATAACAACATTTAACCTACAACATTTCGTTTGTAGGTTTTTCTGTAGGAGGCAAAAGTATGAAAGTTAGTATTTTAAGCGTAGGTACTGAAATTTTATTAGGACAAATTGCTAACACAAATGCACAGTTTATATCAAAAGTACTTAATGAACTCGGTGCAAGTGTGATGAGACACGTTGCTGTAGGCGATAATCCTGGAAGATTAGAACGTACTTTTAAAGAAGAATTAGCGCATCATGACGTTGTGATTTTAACAGGCGGTTTAGGACCAACGAAAGATGATTTAACAAAACAAACTGTTGGTAAAGTATTAGGTAAATCGCTAGAAACAAATAAACAAGCTATGGATCAGATTGAACAATATTTTAAAAATGCAAACCGTACGATGACACCTAACAATAGACAACAAGCACTTGTTATTGAAGGTAGTGAAGTACTTAAAAATGACTTTGGTATGGCACCAGGCATGTATTTAGAAGTGGATGACAAAAAAGTCGTATTATTACCTGGTCCGCCGAAAGAACTTCAACCAATGGTCAATCAATATCTTGTACCTTTCTTCTTAAATGAAGAACGTGTCATCTTTTCAGAGTCGTTGAAATTTATGGGTATTGGTGAATCTAGTTTGGAAACAGAGTTGATTGACTTAATAGATAATCAATCCAATCCTACAATTGCACCACTTGCTGGTCAACATGAAGTATCACTTCGTATTACAGCTAACGCGAATACTAAACAACAAGCGATAGATTTAATCCAGCCTGTTAAAACAGAAATATTAAATAGAATCGGCGAATTTTATTACGGTAGTGATGATTTAACAGTTGAAGATGCTGTATTTAATGAATTAGACCAACCACTTGTTATCTATGATGGCATTACAGATGGCGTATTAAATGCGCGACTTAAGCTTTCTAAAGACAGCAAACAATATTTAAAATCATATCTCTTACAAAATTCATGGACTGATGAAATGTTGAATATTAGGCAAGATGATTCAATTGAACAAATTGCTAATAAGTTAAAATCAACATTTAATGTAGAAAGTGTTATCGTTTTAAAACAAGATCATAAAGAATCAACAGTATATATTTCACATATGCAAAAAAGGGAAAAATTTATTTCGTCATTAAGTCAATCATATGCTGGAAGACGTGATAGAATAAGCAATATAGCACTTATAAAGTTTTTGAACCAATTAAGGTAACTTGCAATAATTCATAAAATCGGTACTTATGTTCGCTTAATTTTAAAAAATGCGTACAAAAACACGAACAAATATTCGCTTTATGCTTGCAATTTAGAACAAAAGCATTTATAGTAATAATAGCTAATTAAACAAGTAAATTCATTTTATATATATAGGAGGTTATCGCGTGAACGAACGTCAAAAAGCACTCGATACAGTAATTAAGAATATGGAAAAATCCTTTGGTAAAGGGGCAGTAATGAAGCTAGGGGATAATACAAGTAGAGAAGTATCAGCAGTTTCTAGTGGCTCAATCACACTTGATAAAGCATTAGGTGTGGGTGGTTACCCTAAAGGACGTATCATTGAAATATATGGTCCAGAAAGTTCTGGTAAAACAACAGTAGCTTTACACGCTATCGCTGAAGCACAAAGACAAGGTGGCGTAGCTGCTTTTATTGATGCTGAGCACGCACTAGATCCTGTTTATGCTAAAAACTTAGGCGTAGATATTGATAACCTATATTTATCACAACCTGACCACGGTGAACAAGGTTTAGAGATTGCAGAAGCATTTGTTCGTAGTGGTGCAGTTGATATTGTTATTGTCGACTCAGTAGCTGCATTAACACCTAAAGCTGAAATTGAAGGTGAAATGGGAGATACACACGTTGGCTTACAAGCAAGATTAATGAGTCAAGCTTTACGTAAATTATCAGGTGCTATTTCTAAATCAAATACAACAGCTATCTTTATCAACCAAATTCGTGAAAAAGTTGGCGTTATGTTCGGTAATCCTGAGGTAACACCAGGTGGACGTGCGTTGAAATTCTATAGTTCTGTTCGTTTAGAAGTACGTCGTGCTGAACAATTGAAACAAGGTCAAGAAGTAGTGGGTAACCGTACTAAAATTAAAGTTGTTAAAAACAAAGTTGCGCCTCCATTTAGAGTAGCAGAAGTTGATATTATGTACGGTGAAGGTATTTCACGTGAAGGTGAATTAATCGACTTAGCAGTTGAATTTGATATTGTAGATAAATCAGGTGCTTGGTATTCATATAACGGAGAACGTATGGGTCAAGGTAAAGAAAACGTTAAGACTTACTTAAAAGAAAACCCAGCTATTATTGAAGAAATTGATGGAATCTTAAGAGATCAATTAGGCTTTAACGGTAAGAAGAAAGAAGAAGCTAAAAAAGAAGAAAAACCTAATGAGCCTGAACAAGAAACTTTATTAGACTAAATAGTATTTTGTCATTAAATTAAACATTCTATAGATTACGTTTCATTGTGTAATCTATAGAATGTTTTTTTATAAAAAATAGAATTAAAAATTAAAGTCCATGTCCTTGACACTTGTACAAATTTAAACGTACAATTGAGTTGTATGATTCCATAGTTTCATTTAATCATATTTTTGTATATATAAGACGTAGAACCTAGATAGAAGGAGGTGTTTATGTGGACTTATTAACCCTCTTACTCATTTTGCTAGGAGTTATTCTAGGTGTTGTTGTAGGATACTTTTTCGCACATAATAGCTTAACGAAAAAGCAAGATCAAGCTCGTCAGTCTGCTCACTATATTATAAGTGAAGCTAATAAAGAAGCTGAGAGTCTTAAGAAAGAAAAGTTGATTGAAGCAAAAGAAGAAAATCAACAAATTAGAGATCATCTTGATAGTGAAATTAGAGAGAGAAGAAGTGACCTACAAAAGCAAGAAGCAAGATTACTTCAAAAAGAAGAAAATTTAGAGCGCAAATCTGATCTTTTAGACAAAAAAGATGAAATTCTAGAAAACAAAGAAGCTAAAATTGAAGAGCGACAACAACAGGTAGATGCAAAAGAGAGTAATGTTCAAGAAATAATAATGAAACATGAACAAGAACTAGAACGCATCTCCGGACTCACACGTGAAGAAGCTCGTAAAGAGCAATTCTCACAAGTAGAAGATGAACTGTCACATGATATTGCTGTACTTGTAAAAGAAAAAGAAAGAGAACTAAAAGCAAATGTCGATAAAAAAGCTAAAGAACTGTTGTCTATTACTGTACAAAGATTAGCAGCAGATCATACTTCAGAATCGACTGTATCGGTAGTTAATTTACCAAATGATGAGATGAAAGGACGTATTATCGGTCGTGAAGGTCGTAATATTCGTACTTTAGAAACATTAACAGGTGTAGATTTAATTATAGACGATACACCAGAAGCGGTTATTTTATCTGGATTTGATCCAATTCGAAGAGAAATCGCTAAGACAGCCTTAACTAATTTAGTATCTGATGGACGTATCCATCCAGGTAGAATTGAAGATATGGTTGAAAAAGCGAGAAGAGAAGTGGATGACCTAATGAGAGAATCAGGTGAACAAGCGACATTTGAATTAGGTATTCATAACTTACACCCAGAATTGGTTAAAATTTTAGGACGTATGAAATATCGTACAAGTTATGGCCAAAGTGTACTGAAACACTCAGTAGAAGTTGCACAACTTTCAGGAATGTTAGCAGCTGAACTAGGTGAAGATGTTACTTTAGCAAAACGTGCAGGTTTATTACATGATATTGGTAAAGCTATTGATCACGAAGTTGAAGGTAGCCATGTTGAAATAGGGGTAGAACTTGCAAAGAAATATCATGAACATGATACAGTCATAAATGCAATACACTCACATCATGGGGATGTAGAACCAACATCAGTTATTTCTATACTGGTAGCAGCAGCAGATGCATTAAGTGCTGCAAGACCTGGAGCTAGACGAGAAACTTTAGAAAATTATGTGAAACGTTTAGAAAGATTAGAAGAAATATCAGAAGGTTATCAAGGTGTTGAAAAAGCATTCGCAATACAAGCAGGTAGAGAGATTAGAGTAATCGTTTCTCCTGAAGATATTGACGACTTGAAAGCACATAGAATAGCTAGAGATATTAAAGATCAAATTGAAGGCGAATTACAATATCCAGGGCATATTAAGGTGACAGTTGTCCGGGAAATGAGAGCTACTGAATACGCTAAGTAGAAGAGTTCTCAAATTTTAAAAACCCTAACCGAATGCGGTTAGGGTTTTTTATGTTGTTATCAAAATAACTTTTGAACAATACAAAATTGTAGTATAATATATATGTATAATATGGAAGTGAAAAAATATTTAATGTAATTTAAACTGAAAACGATAAAACCATTCATAGTAGATTTATATAAAGTGAGGTGTGATATATGAATAATGACTACGTAACTAGAGCAGAATTTCAAATGCTAGAAAAACATATGAACACAAGATTTGATTTAATAGAAAGCTCTTTAAGAGAAGTAAAAAACGAATTGAAGAATGATATTAAAAGTGAAAGTCATCAAAGAATGATAGAATCTGAATCATTAAAAGAAGATATTATCAATTTAGTAGATCAAAAAATTAGCGCCAACATTAGTAATATGAAAGACGCTCAAAATAAATGGTTTATAGCAACCATACTCGTCGTACGGTTTTGTCAAATTAAGTGTGTAAGTTATTCAAGATACTTAATAACTCTATCTTTAATTTGATCATGTAAAAGAAGCTGGTTCATAACCATAGA